>JAJYAC010000070.1 GCA_021779735.1 Actinomycetes bacterium | reverse complement strand
GACGATCTGAGCCGCGGTCGAGATCACCTCACGTTCAATCAACTCGCTGATGCGATGCTGACGTTGGGTTTTGGTCACCGTGGTTCCTCCTTGATCCAGCGCAGTGCGCCGCGCATCGCCGAGCGACGGTGATAGACCTGGCGCCACACAACAGACTGAGGACCGTCGAGAACGTCGTTGGTGATCTCGTCGCCGCGGTGCGCGGGCAGGCAGTGCAGCACGACAGCCCCCGGCGAGGCGGCGCCGAGAAGCGCGTCGTCGACGCGAAACCCCTCAAGGTCGATGAGGCGCTGGGCGCTCTGGGCTTCGAGGCCCATCGACACCCACACGTCGGTGTAGATCACGTCGGCGCCCTTGACGGCGTCGTGGGCCGAATCGGTCAACGTGAGGTGTCCGCCCAGGGTGCGGGGATCTTCCAACATGCCCTCGGCCAATTGGTAGTCATCGGGTGCGCCGAGGGTCACGTTGGCCCCCACGTAGAGCAGCGCGACGGCGAGTGAGCGCGCCACGTTGGTGACGTCGCCGACGTAGGCCACGTTCACGCCGGCGAGGCCGCGCACGTCTCCCCCGGCGAGGTAGTCGGCCATCGTCAAGAGGTCGGCCACCGCTTGGGTGGGGTGGGCGACGTCGCTCATCAGATTGACCAGGGCCATCGAGTCTTGCGTCGCCTTGGAGATTCGTTCGAACACCGAGTGCCGACGCACCCTCAGGCCCGTCACCGCGAACATCTGCGCGAGAGTTCGCCCCACGTCCTCGGCGCTCTCGCGCGAGTCCATGCCGATCTCCTCGTCACTGAAGAACGTCACCTTCCCGCCGAGGTCGTGAACCGCGGTCGAGGCGGCGGCGCGGGTGCGCAGGCTGGGTCGCTCGAAGACGAGCGCGACCTCGTCGTGAGCGAGGACCGGGGGGCCCTCAGAGGTCGCCAGGTCACAGACTCGCAAGAGTCCTTCGGCACCGAGCGCCTCGATCGTCAAGAAGTGACGCGTCACTGTGTTACCTCCGTGGTGGGGATCTCACCGCTCAGGGCACCGGCGAGAGCGTGGGCGCGTCCGCCATTGGCAAGCGTGACCGAGCGAGCCCCGCCCTCGAGCGCCGCCAGCGCGGCCTCGGCCTTGGGGCGCATCCCCTCGCGCGCGGCCCCGGAGTCGACGAGTGAGCGAAGTTCGTCACGGGTCAGGGCCGTCAGCGCGCTCGCGGGATCGTTCGCGTCGGAACGAATCTGGTCGACGTCGCTCAAGAGCACCAGGCGATCGGCGTCGAGGGCCCGTGCGAGCGCGCCGGCCGCGGCGTCGGCGTTGCAGTTGAGAAGCCCACCCTGCGCGTCGAGCGCCACGGAGCACACCACCGGAACGAAGCCGGCGTCCACCAACGCGAGCACCACGTCGGCACGCACGCTCGGCGCTCCCCCGGCGCGTTGCCACGGCTCTCCCAGCGAGGTCGAGTGAAGGAGGGATCCGTCGGCACCCGTGAGACCCACCGCCGCGAGACCCGCGTGGTTAAGTGCCGCGACGACCCGCAAGTTCACGTCGGCCAGGGCCATCGCCACGAATCCCATGGTGGGCTCGTCCGTTACTCGCAGTCCGTCGACGAACCGGCTCTCCAGGCCCGCCAGGGCCAGCAGCTGAGCGATCTGGGGGCCGCCACCGTGAACGAGCACGACGCGCTCGCCCCCCTCGCGCAGACGCGCGACGTCTGTGGCCAGGTCGCACAGCACCGCGCTCGCGGCCGAGAGGTCGTCGAGGGCGTGGCCACCCACCTTGATCACGAGGGTCACGGCGTGACTCCGGCACGCGCCAGTCCCGTGGTCTCCTCGCGACGCGTCGCGACATTGAGGGCCTGGACCGCCTGGCCCGCCGCCCCTTTGACGAGGTTGTCGATCGAACTCATCGCGAGCAGCCAGCCCGTGCGAGGATCGACGCGCGCGCTCACGAAGCACAGATTCGAGCCCACCGGATCCTTCATGGTCGGTGGCTCGTCGATCACCACGACGAAGGGCTCGTCACGGTAGGCGTCGGCGAGCAACGCGAGGGCGCCGTCGCTCGTGAGGTCCGCGTCGAGTGGTCGCGCGTAGGCGCTGACGAGCATGCCTCGACTGATCGGCACGAGGTGAGGGGTGAACAGCAACTCGGCACCGAGCTCTTGTTGCATTTCGGGAGTGTGGCGGTGAGTGAGCAGTCCGTAGGCCTCAGCGTTAGAGGCCAGTCGCGGGTAGTGCAGGCGCTCACTCGCCGCGCGCCCCGCGCCCGAGACTCCACTGAGCGCGTTCACGATGACGCCTTCACGCGAGAGGACGCCGGCGTCAAAGAACGGACCCAGCGCGAGCGCGGTGGCCGTCGGGTAGCACCCGGGCACGGCGACGAGCGTCGCGTCCACCAGCTCGCTCCGGTGGCGTTCGACGAGTCCGTAGACCGCAGCGCCGAGCAGGTCGCGGGAACGGTGCTGCGCCCCGTACCAGGTGGCGTAGAGATCAGGGTCCTTCAAGCGATAGTCCGCGCCGAGGTCGATCACCCGCACGCCGCGGGCAACCAGCTCGGGTACCCAGTTCTGGCTCTGCCCGTGGGGTAGAGCGAGAAAGGCCACGTCGACGTCGTGCTCGCTCAGCTCGCTCGTCGGGGCAAAGACCATGTCCGGGTAGAGGGCCGCGAGAGCCGGGGCGTGCGTCGCCACTCGCGCGCCCGCCGCGCTGTCGCCCGTGGCGAGCACGACTTCAAGATCCGGGTGCGAGCCGGCGATGCGCAGCAACTCCTGACCCGCGTATCCCGAGGCCCCGACGACGGCAACTTTCACATTGCCATTTTATGCACACGAGGCATTAAAAATGCAAGTGTTATCGACACCCGCTAACCTGATCGTGTGTCTCGACGTGGCTGGATCCTCTTTTTGACGATGGGGGTCCTCTGGGGCATCCCCTATCTGCTCATTCGCATCGCCGTTCGCCAGCTCGACCCCGGGGTTTTGGTGCTCGCGCGTACTGGCCCCGTCGCGCTCTTGCTCGTACCCTTGGTCCTCCAGCGGCGCCAGTGGGGGCTGCTCGTGGGCAACCTTCGCTGGATCGTCACCTTCGGCGTCGCCGAATTTGGCGTGCCGTGGTACCTCATGGCCACGTCTGAACGCCACATCACGAGTTCGCTGACGAGCCTGCTGATCTGCGCCGTGCCGATGTTCTCGGTGCTCGCGGCCCGGCTGCGACGCACCGGTGAGCACATCAGCGCCACGCGACTCACGGGACTCTCCGTGGGCGCCGTCGGCGTGGCTCTCCTAGTTGGGCTGTCGATTCAAGGTGGCTCCTTTGAGTGGATTGCCTTCATGCTCCTCGTGGCCCTCGGCTACACCGTGGGGCCCATCATCCTGGCGAACAAGCTCGCTCACGTGCCGGGGCCCGTCGTCGTGGCCGGTGCCACCGCCGCGGTCGCACTGGCGTGGATTCCCTGGTCGGTGGCGCACTGGCCCCGGGCGGTCAGCGCCGAGACGTGGAGCTCCATCGGCGTGCTCTCGATCGTGTGCACCGCGGGGGCGTTCCTGACGTTCTTCGAATTGGTCAAGGAGGTCGGCTCCACGCGAAGCGTGGTCGTTACCTACGTCAACACCGCGCTCGCCGTGGTGCTCGGCATTGTCTTACTCAACGAACCGCTCACCGTGGGCATCCTGGTCGGATTTCCCCTCGTGCTCGTCGGCAGCGCGCTCGCGACCTCGCGAGCTTCAGTCGAACTCGCCCGCGACGCGAACAGCCCCGTCAACCACTAGCCAGAATCGACCCGGCGCGCTTGCGAGCGTCACGTCGTCGCCTTCTTCGAGCGGGCCGAGGTGCACGACCGTGGCCGCGCGCACGTGCGAGGTCATCTCACTGAACGCCTCCCACACCACGGCGTTGTTGACGTGGCCCACGACGTCAAGATCGGCGCGACGCAGCGGCCAACTTCGCGAGAGAGTCGGCGCCAGGGGCGCGCTCGCCACCCGACCGGGTACCTTTCGCGCGGCCTCCTCGCCGTAGATCTCAAAGAAGTTGCGCCGAATGCGTCGGGGCCGGCCACTGGCGTCAATGGGCACCCACAGCGCCGTCGCCTCGAGGACGACGGCGCCGTCGACGGACACGTCGCTGCGTCGTTCGGCCCACGCCGCGCCCGTCCCCGCGCACCAGGTCGAGAGGGTCACGAGTTCACCCAGTCGGGGCCAGTGGCCCCCCTCGAGCAGGCGCACACTCGTGCGTCGCACGACCCAGGTGTCCTCGTCGGGACCGACGGCGTCGTCCCAGTCGTCGCCGGCGACGTCTTGGAGGTAGCGCGCGAGAGCGTCGGGACGCGCGTGCGCGTCGACGCCAACGTCGCCGAGGCGCACGAGGCGAGAGTGAGCGAATCGTCGCCCGGTGCGTGGCGCGGGTGCGAAGTCACTCACGCTCGTAGCGTTGCCCCCATCTGGGCCGCGCTCGCGAGCAGCGCGCCTCGCGCGGCGCCAATCTCAGCGTCGGTGAGCGTGCGGTCCGGCGCGATCAGTGAGACCGCGTACGTGACGCTCCTGCCACCTTCGACGTCGGCGCCGCGGTAGACGTCGAACATCGACACAGACTCCACGAGCTCACTGGCTTCGCGCAGCACCTCGGCCAAATCGGCGACGTGCACGGCCGCGGGCACCACGAAAGCCAGATCCATGCGCGCCGCGGGGTAGCGGCTCGGTACGCGCACGAGAGTGCTCGCGCGGGTCGCGCGCGACGCGTCGGCGAGCGCGTCGACGTCCACGTCGAGGACTCCGAGTCGACGACCGGCGCCCGAGGGGGCGAGGGCGTCGATGAGGGCCGGGTCGACTTCGCCGACCACGCCGAGCGTCGCGCCGCTCTGACGGTCCACGAGACGCGCGCCGCGCGTGGGGTGCAGCCCCGCGGCCACCGCCTCAGCCGAACGCACCACCACGTCGGCGAGTCCAAGACGCCCGGCGAGCACGTGCCACAGAGCCACCGCGCTCGCCGCGTCGTCATCGGAGCGTCCGAGAACCACGCACAGTCGCTCGTTCTCTAGGGGAAGATCAAGTTGGGTCGCTCCCCCCGCACCGCCGCGCGTACGTCGCGGCGCGTCAGTGAGGTCGGGGTGCACGAAGACGGACCCGAGTTCACCGAGCATGACGTCGCCCACCTGTCGATCGAGGTTGCGACCCCACGCGCGCACCAGCGCGCTGATCATCGTCAGACGCATCACCGACTCGTCGGCGGCCAGAGGATTCGTCACGCGCACGCGCGCGACACCCGGGTGCACCAGATCGAAGTCGGCGTCCGAGCCCAGCGTGGGCGTCCACGCCTCGAAGACCCCCAGG
>JAJYAC010000069.1 GCA_021779735.1 Actinomycetes bacterium | reverse complement strand
CGACTTCACCTGGATCTCCCCGGCGCGCAGCATCCTCCAAGAGGGGGCCGTGGGCGTGCTCGCTGTTCACTCGGTGTCCAAGCGCTCGAACCTGGCCGGACTACGCGCGGGCTTTTACGCCGGCGATCCCGAGATCGTCTCGTACCTGCGCTCGGTGCGCCAGCACGCCGGACTGATGGTGGCCGGACCGGTGCAGGCGGCCGTCGCGCTCGCCTACGGTGACGACGCGCACGTTGAGCAGCAACGCGCCCGCTACCGAGCGCGCCTCGAGGTGCTCAGTAGTGCCCTCGCGGCCACGGGCGTCGAGGCGCCCCTGCCCCAGGGGGGCTTCTACCTGTGGTGTCGACGCGAGGGGCTGAACGCGTGGCAACTCGCGGCCCACCTCGCCGAGGTGTCGGGACTCGTGTCGAGCCCCGGCGAACTCTACGGCGAGGGCGGGGACCACGTGCGCCTCGCCGTCGTCCAGCCCGACGAGCGCATCGCGCTCGCCGCGTCGCGACTGCGCGCGAGTGCCTAGACCTACGATGAGGTGATGACGACACTCGAGACGCGCATCGCGAAGTGGTTCGACCAGATCGGCGAACTCAACCCGGACAGCGTCGAGGCGCGCCGCGACGTGGAGCTGGCGATCACCAAGCTCGACGACGGGCAGATTCGCGTCGCCGAGGTGACCAACGGCGACGTCGTGGTGCACGAGTGGGTGCGTCAGGCGATCTTGCTCCTCTTTCGCGTGCGCGGACTCGAGAGAAGCGAGGTCGGGCCCTTCGAGTACCTCGACAAGCTCGACTTGAAGCACGACTACGAACGCCGCGGGGTGCGCGTCGTGCCTGGCGCGTCCGCACGCCGGGGCAGCTTTCTCAGTCGCGGGGTGATTCTCATGCCCAGCTACGTCAACATCGGCGCGTGGGTGGGGGAGAACTCGATGGTCGACACCTGGGCGACGGTGGGCAGCTGCGCTCAGATCGGGGCCAACGTGCACCTGGCTGGCGGCGTGGGCATCGGTGGCGTGCTCGAGCCGGCGAATGCGATGCCGGTCGTGATCGAAGACGACGCGTTCATCGGCAGTCGCTGCATGGTGGTCGAGGGCGCGCGCGTGGGTCGCGGCGCGGTCTTGGGAGCGGGGACCATTCTCAATCCCTCCATACCCGTCATCGAGGCGAGCACCGGCGAAGAGATCTCGCGCGGCTACGTGCCCGACTACTGCGTGGCGGTCTCGGCGAGCCGACGACGCGAGTTCGCCGGGGGCGAGTTCTTCATGCCGTGCGTCTTGATTCTTCGTCGGATGCAAGAGGGCGAACGCCACGACAAGGTGGCGCTCAACGCCCTCTTGCGCGAGCACGGCGTGGCGACGTGAGCCGTCTCGAGGCTGCCCTGGCGCTCGTGCGCATTGACTCGGTGAGTCGCCACGAGGCCGCCCTCGCCACCTTCGTCGAGGGCCGACTACGCACGGGCGCCCACCTCGAGGTCGAGCGCGTGGGCGACAACGTCGTCGCGCGCACTAGCGGTCATCACGCGACGCGCGTGCTGGTGGCGGGTCACCTTGACACCGTGCCCGGAGACCTGACGAGCGCGCGACTCGAGGGAGACAATCTCTACGGCCTCGGGGCGACCGACATGAAGGCGTCGCTGTCGGTCATGCTCGAGCTCGCCCTCGATCCCTCGCCGCGCTCGGTCGAGGTGACGTGGGTCTTCTACGCGCGCGAGGAGATCGCGCGGCGCGAGTCCGGACTCGTGGAGTTGGCCGAGCTGCGACCCGACCTGCTCGCGGCCGACGTCGCGGTGCTGGGCGAGCCGACGGCCGGCGCGGTGGAAGCGGGCTGTCAAGGATCGATGCGCGTGGCGGTGGTCCTGCACGGCGTACGGGCCCACACGGCCCGGCCCCACCAGGGTCGCAACGCCATTCACCGTCTCGCCGGACTGCTCGAGCTCGTCGCGGGCTACGAACCGCGCGTCGTGTCCCTCGACGAGGTGACCTACGTCGAACAGTTGCAGGCGGTCGCCGTCGAGGGCGGGGTCGCCGGAAACGTCGTGCCTGACGTGGCCCGCGTGGTCCTCAATCACCGCGTGGCGCCTGATCGCGACCGCGTCAGCGCCCAGGCGTGGCTCACGAGCTTTCTCGATGACGTGATCGAAGACACCGATGAGATCGAGTTCCTCGACTGGAGTGCGCCCGCCGCGCCATCTCTCTCCAACGAGCGACTGCGCGCCCTCGTGGGCCTCACGGGTCGGCCGGTGCGCGCAAAGGTTGGCTGGACGGACGTGGCGACCTTCGCTGAGGCGGGCATACCCGCAACGAACTTCGGCGCGGGAGATCCGCTGCTCGCACACACCAGCGACGAGGTGGTGAGTGCGAGCGAACTTGACGAGTACGCCCGCGTCCTGGGAGAGTGGCTCCGCTGACTAGTAGCGGCGCATCACGGAGATGACGCGCCCGTAAATGGTGACGTCCTGCGCGGCGAACTCCATGGGCTCGAGACTTGAATTTTCGGGCTTGAGAACGACGCGCGGACCCTGGGAGAAGAAGCGCTTGACGGTGGCCTCGTCACCGGGCACGCCGGCGACGACGATCTCACCCGTGCGGGCCGTGCTCTGGCGCTCGACCACGACGTAGTCACCCGACAGGATGCCGGCGTCAACCATGGAGTCACCTCGAACCTGAAGGACGAAACTGTCTCCGCGCCCGGCGAAGAGTTCGGGAAGGGCCATGAGGTCGTGGGTGCTCTCGGCGGCCAGTACCCCCGTGCCCGCCGCGACGTCTCCCACGAGGGGGATCTGGCGCACGTGCAGATCGATCACCGGCGCCTCGCGTTCGAGGCGCACGGTCAGGGTGCGCGGCTGCTGGGGATTCTTCTCGATGTAGCCGGCGTTCTTTAGTACCTCGATGTGATTGGCGACGGTCGCGGGGGAGCGAAGTCCAACGTGATCACCGATTTCGCGAATCGTCGGGGGGAAGTTACGTTCGCGCTGGCACGCGACGATGTACTCGAGTATCTGGCGACGCATCGGGGTGAGGACTTCGGCCATGGCGCTCTCCTACGAACAGTTGTTCGTAGAGTAGTGCGCCGCAGACACGAAATCAAACACCCGTTCGTGAGGCCAGGGGTTTGTGGCAGGCCAAAGAATTCACATGTTCACAGCCGTCACTGAATAATCGCGCTCAGTAGGCGACTGCTACTGTGTCGCGATGGCCACGGTGGCCTAGTTTTCTCCGCTACGGATGACATGGTCGTGACACTTCGGTGTTGCGGGGGTGACTGTGGCGTGGGAGTGAGTAAACACAGTTGAGGAGGACGAAGTGAAGCTTCGTTTGAATAAGACAGTGGCTGCGGCTGCGTCGAGCGCTTTGCTGCTGATGGCGGTGCCGGCAGTCGGCCTCGCGTCACAGTCGGGGGCGGCGGCGAAGCCTACCTACGTCATTGGATACGAGGGACCGCTGTCGGGTGGTAACCAGCAGCTCGGTTTGAACATGGTTAACGCCGTTCAGCTGGCGATCAACCAGGCCAATGCCTCGGGCAAGCTGGCCTTTAAGTTGCGCTTGGCGACCTACGACGACCAGGGTGACCCGACCATTTCGCCCACGCAGGCTCAGGCCGCCGTGGCGAACAAGAACCTGGTCGCCATCGTCGGCCCCGCCTTCTCGGGTGCGACGGCCGCCGCGGAGCCCTACTACAACAAGGCTCACATCGCGACGGTTAGTCCCTCGGCGACGCGCGTCTCCTTGGCGACGGGCGGATGGAACAACTTCTTCCGCGTCGTGGCTGACGACGGTGTGCAGGGCCCGGCTGACGCCAACTACTTGGTGAAGAAGAAGGGCTTTAAGTCGATCTACGTCGTCAATGACGGCACCGCTTACGGTGCGGGTCTGGCCAGCGCGTTTGCGACCACGGCGAGCGCCGCGGGCGCCACGGTGACCCCCGCGACGGTTCCGGGCACCTCGCAGTGCCAGAACGGCACCGCCTCGGCGACTCAGTACACCGCAGCGGCGACCCAGGTGGTCGCGAGCGGCGCGAAGGCCATGTTCTACGGCGGCTACTACTGCGACCTTGGCCTGTTCCTGGGCGCGCTGCAGTCGGCGGGCTTCTCGGGCACGGTGATGTCGGGTGACGGTTCGCTGTCGCCGGCGCTGATCCAGGGCACGACCCCGGCCTCGGCCGCCAACGGCGTGCTGTTGACCTGCGCGTGCGCGAGCTCGACGAACACGTCGTTCAACAAGGCCTACCAGGCCCTGGCGCACTTCAGCGCGGCCAACGCGACGTACGCTCCCGAGTCCTACGACGCCACGAACGCGATCATCAACGCGATGAAGCACCTGAAGAAGATCACGCGTGCCGGCATTGTCTCTGAGCTGCACAAGCTCAGCTACAAGGGCATGACGAAGCTGGTGAAGTTCCAGAAGAACGGCAACATCGCTGGTTCGGCCATCTTCGTGAACGAGGTCAAGAACGGCAAAATCGTTCAGTTGGGTCTCGAGTAACCACTCAGATCTACAACAGTCGGATGCCGGGGGCCTTCGCCCCCGGCATCCGACTGTTGGTTACACTCGTTCCCGTCTAACAAAGGGGTGGACTTGGGCGCATTCGGCCACTACTTGGCCATTCATTTCGTGACCCTTCGCAAAGAGTTCTGGTATCTCTTGGTGGGCGGCGTGGCGAACGGCTTCCTCTACGGCATGGTCGCGGTCGGCTACACGCTGGTCTACGGCGTGCTGCGACTCATCAACTTCGCGCACTCGGAGATCTTCATGTCCGGAGGTTTCGCGGGGTACTTCTTGATGAAGGCCCTCGTGGGCACGACGGTGCCCAGTGGCCTGAGCTCCATCGCTCTCATTGCCCTAGGCATAGTGGGTGGCGGCCTCGTGGGCGCCATCGTCGCCACGGCACTCGAGAGGGTTGCCTACCGACCACTGCGTCGACGCAACGCCCCCAAGCTCGCCTATCTCATCAGCGCCATTGGCGCTTCATACTTCATGTTCAACATGGCGGGCAAGGAGTTCGGGCGCTACTCGGTTTCGGTGCCCCAGCCCTACATCAACCACGCAGTCTTTCGCGTCTTCGGCGCGCCGGTGTTGATGTACGACATCATCATCTTCGTCGCCGGCCTGATCATGCTGGTGGCCCTCGACCGCGTCGTGCAAAAGACCAAGCTCGGCCGTAGCGTGCGTGCGGTGGCCCAAGACGCCGAAACCGCCTCTCTCATGGGCGTGAACATTGACCGGACGATCGCTCTCACGTTCATCATCGGTGGCGCCCTCGGTGGCGCGGCCGGCTTCCTCTTCGGCCTGGGCACGGGGGTGGTGTTCACCATGGGCTTTACACCGGCACTCAAGGCCTTCACCGCGGCCGTTCTCGGGGGCATTGGCAATCTGCGCGGCGCGATGATCGGCGGACTACTCCTGGGCGTCGTTGAGAGCCTCTCGGTGGTCTTCGTCCAGGCCGCCTACATTGACGTGGTCGCCTTTGGCATCCTCGTCGCGGTGCTCTTGTTCCGTCCC
>JAJYAC010000068.1 GCA_021779735.1 Actinomycetes bacterium | reverse complement strand
CCCTGACGCTCGCACCTCTTAGCCCACTCGACGCGGGCGCCCTGCGGCCCGCCCACGCCACGGCGGCTTCCCAAACCCTCGCGCGCGCGCCGGGATGCCCGTGGTTGACTCAATCGCTGCGTCACCTCGCTTCGCCCGCCACCCTCGCCGGAGAGGTCCTGGCCCACATGAGCCTGGCCGAGAAGGTGGGCTACGTCATCTTGCAGACGCACCCGAATGTGGAAAATTCCAATACGGCCGTGCCTCGACTCTGCCTACCCGCACTCACGATGACCGACGGACCAAACGGACTCGCCGACGGCCTCGTGGGTGTCACTCAACTACCCGCCGCGATCGGGGTCGCAGCAAGTTTTGACCCTCAGGTGGCCTACTCCATGGCCCACCTCGAAGCCCTCGAAGCTCGCACTAAAGGCTTCACCTCTGTTCAAGGACCTGAGCTCAATCTGGCGCGCATTCCCACGAGCGGCCGCATCTTCGAGTCCTACGGCGAAGACCCCTATCTCACCAGCGTTCTGGGCGTGTCGGCGATTCGCGGCATTCAGAGCGCGGGCGTGATGGCGGACGCGAAGCACGTCACCGCCTACACCCAAGAGACCGCGCGGGCCCTCATCAATCAGTCCGCGTCGTCGCGGGTGTTGGCCGAGCTCTACGACGCACCCTTTCGCGCAGCGGTCGTTCAGGGCCACGTGGCATCACTCATGTGTTCCTACGGCGAGCTCAATGGCGTCAACACGTGTTCCGATCCCGCCCTCTACGCCACCTTGCGCTCGTGGGGCTTTCACGGATTCGTGCGCTCGGACTTAAAGGCGATCACCAACGTGGCGGCGGCCTTTCGCGCGGGCATGACCCTCGTGAAGCCCGCGTCGGCGTCGGCCATGATCTCCCTCGTGCACCAGGGTCGCCTGCCCATCGCGGTGCTCAACGCCGCGGTGCGAACGGTACTGACCGAGATGTTCGCCTTCGGGCTCGTCACTCGCCAGGCGCAGCCCCACATCGCCACCGTCGCCACGTCGCCGACGCACGTCGCTCTCGCCACCCGAGCCGCGCAGTCGAGCGTGGTCCTTCTCAAGAACACGGGCCTGCTGCCTCTCAAGCCCGGTCTGCGTTCCGTGGCCGTGCTGGGCACGAGTGCGGCGCTCGATCCCGTGGTGAATGGTTTAGGTAGCGCGATGGTGCACGCGCCCTACATCTCGACTCCCCTGGCCGCCCTGAAAAGTGCGCTGGCGCACACGCACGTCTTCTACGCGCCCGGCGGTCTGGCCTCCTTCGAACTCGACCAGCTCAGCGACATTGACGTAGTGAGTGGCACTCCTCTCAAGCTCGTGCGGCCCATTCACTCCAAGAGCGAGCCCGGCAAGGGCGACATCTCGGTGGAATTGAGCCCCAACGTCACACCGACCATCGCCACCGCCGCACGTCCGGGCTCTGGTGACGGATGGAAGTCGTGGGACCTCAAAGTGCGCGCCCACAAGAGCGGCGTCTACGAGGTGGCCCTTCAGGGCGTCGGCGACACCTGGCTGTCGCTCAACGGCCACCTCGTCATCGCCGATCGGGGCCTGCACGCGCCCTCGAACACCTCCACCTCGGTGACGCTCACGAAGGGCGAGGTCTACACGTTCACGGCGACGTGGTTTCAAGTGCGCAACCACCGCACTCCTCACCTCGGCATCGCCGACGTCACACCGCGCATCAACGCCGCGGTCGCCGCCGCGCGGCGCGCGCGCGTGGCCATCATCTTCGTCGGTGACCAGACGAGCGAGGGATATGACCGGGTGAGCTTGAACCTCGGCGGCGACGCGAACGCGCTCATCAGCGCGGTCGCCAAGGTCAACCCCCGCACCGTGGTCGTTCTCAACACCGGCGGCGCTGTCTTGATGCCGTGGCTGCACCAGGTGGCCGCCGTCCTCGAGGCGTGGTATCCGGGCCAAGTCGACGGCGCGGCCATCACGCCGATACTCACGGGCGCCGTGGATCCCTCAGGACGCCTTCCCCTCACTTTTCCCGCGAACTCCTCCAGCCAAGGAACTTCAGTGACCAGCCTCTACCCCGGCGTGAGGGGCACCGTGTCACTCGGCGATCTCTCGTCGTTGGGCTATCGCTGGTACCAGTCACACGGGGTCGCGCCACTCTTTCCCTTTGGCTTCGGACTGGACTACACCACGTTTCACCTGGGCCAACCCCGCTTCCTTCGTGGTCCACGCGTGCGCGTCGCTGTTCCGGTGACCAACACGGGTTCGCGCCGTGGCGCCGAAGTCGTGCAGGCGTACGTCCACTTCCCGAGCGGGCTGGGCGAGCCGCCCGAACAACTGCGCGCGTTCAACCGGGTCACTCTCGCCCCCGGTCAAACGCGCAGTGTCGTTCTCACCTTCTCGTCGTCGGCGTTTCAGATCTATCAGAGCGGTCGCTTCGTGACCGTTCCGGGAACGTATCGAATCGATATCGGTCAGTCGTCGGCGGACCTTGCCTACCACCTCTCACTCACGCGTCCCTGAGCGGGCTCGCGTCGGTGCAGGCGCTCGTGGGCACTAACCTGAGCGTGTGGCTGCCATTGACGTCGCGGGATTCATCGCCGATTTGAAGGACCACGCCGTCACCCACGGATTCCACGTTCACGACGAGCGCCACTTCGTTGAGACCTACTCTTTGCGCCAAGCCTGGGAGGTCGACCTGCATCCCGAGGACGGCTGCGGGGGGCCCATTGATCTGCACATCGAGCTCGACGTTGATCCGCGCACACTCCTCGCCTTCGAAGACGCGGTCATGGGTCTACCCGATGACGTTGATCCTCCCGACGAGTTTCACTTTCCCCTCGTCCTGACGTGGAGTCTGCCGCCGCTACCTCATGGCCCCGACCTTTTGCGCCTGGCCATCGACCTCGCCCCCGTCGGGGGCATGCAGATGCCCCTGGAGGTGACGGCGACCGACACGTTCGCCTCGCCCACCGAGGCGAGCGAGCGTCGCATCGCCATCATCGCGCGCCGCGCTATCTCCCTCAGCCAAGTGGCCAAGGGGGAAGATCCCCTCTGTGACGTTTTCGAGCACGGCCGCAGCGTGAGCGACTTTCTGCTCCAAGCTGCTGACTCGTGGCTGGGCTGAGACTCGGGCGTTCCCTCGCCGTGCTCGCGCTCGCTGGCGTCTCTCTGTCGGCGTGCGGAACGAGCGGGGCTGTCACTCGGGCCCGCGCCGCCTGTGTGAAGGTCGACGCGGCGATCTCGCTCTACCTGAAGAGTCAGCGTCCGAACCTGGCCGCGAGTGATCGTTCCAACCTTGAGGCGCGGGCCATGGCCACCCTGCTCGGCGCCACCGCCGACGCCGCCGCGGCGACCTCGGCCGACGGGAGCTGGAATCCTCTAATGACGACGATCGGCGAAGCTCAGCGCGTGCCCCTCGTGAACCTCGTCCCCGCCCTCACGCGCCTGTGCACGATCGCCAATTCATCACAGCCCTACCTATAGGGGCGTGATGCGCTAGGCGGCCGGAAAGCGTTCGTAGAGCCACTCGAGCGAGTTCTCCTCGAGCATCGAGTCCTCCCAGCCCTCCAGCTGATCCTCCACGGCCGTCAGTGACGCCACCTTGGCGATGATGACCACCGTCAGTTCACTGATCTCCTCGTCAGCCACGAGGAAGTCCCCGAAAATGTCCTCGTTGATCAGCGCGTCTGGCTCCACCATCAAGTAGAGCTCTCCGGTCGCTTCCACCCACGACAACTCGTACTCGTTGCCCGACGCGTCGGTCCACTCACTGCCGAACTCAAATTCCGCGCTCTCGCGACGGGCCTCATTCTGCTCGTAGAAGGTTTCGATGTCCATGGGCGCAGCCTACGCCCGCGACGTGCCCACCGCGCTGGACGATGGCGTTGGCGATGGCGTGAAAAAGGGACGCCCCGATGTCGCGCGCGAGGGCGCGGCCGAGGGCGCGGAGGGCCGTGGACTGAATTCATGACCACCATTGACCTGATTCACCAACTTCGCCGCGAGTGGCAGCACTCCGGACGCTCCCTTGAGGCCACGGCCGCGGCGGCACGACTGCGCGTGTCGCACCCGGAAATCAACTTCGAGGGGATCAACGACCTCTACGACGTCGTGCGAGCCCTGGAAATCCCCGCGGGTCGCAGCGTGCTCGAACGCGCGGCCCTCGTGGGCGTATTGCTCGAGGAGGCCGCCGACCCCCTCGTGCGCCGCGCCCTTCTCCAGACGTTGGTGCCCGGCGTCGTCAGCGTCTGTCGCCAGCTGCGATTTGGTCAGGGCATCGTCGTCGATCCCCAAGAGACCCTCGGAGTCGCCCTCAGTCTCATGAGCGAACTCCTCGTGGACTGGGCGGGACAGCGACGCGCCTACGCGGCCCCCGACCTGCTGTCGGCGCTGCGGGGACGACTGCGCCGATGGCTGCTCAAGGAGAAGGGGGCCGCGGCGCTCGTTTCGGCCTTTGACGTCTTTGACGTCGCCTCGGTCACGACGTCGTCACTCGAGAGTCGCCTCGCGGGTTATCGGGGCGGCCCCGATGACCGCCTCGCTCGACTCACGTACGCGCGGGTGTTCGAGGGCCGCTCGCTGCGCGAACTGGCCGACCGCGACCACAGCGCTCCGGGGTCCCTACGGGCTGAACTCCAACGTTTCGCCCTTCGGTGCCTCCTGTGATCTTGGGTCTTTCGTCCACTGACCAGCCGACACGACTCCCGATACGGTGGAACGCCGATGACGAGAACGACCTCGCTGCGCGGGGGATCCCAGATCGTGATGTGGTCGAGTCCCCTCCTGCTCCTCGTGATGCTCTTTTCGATGACGACCTCGGCCCGATCGACGACGGCCCTGACGCACGTGGGCGGGTCCCGCGCTCCGCTCACTCGGACGTCGCGGCCGAGAGCTCTACCAAAGACGTCAAGTCCGTCGACGACGTCTCCGGTGACGACAACGGATTCCACGACGAGCGCGCCGCCACGGCGCACGACCCCGCCAGCCACGCGCGCGCCGTCCTCCGTCGCCGCGATCGATTCGAGCGTGAACTCCGCCGCGTTCAATCCCGGCGCGAGCGCCGTGAGTGGGTCGGTCAGCGGCGTCGTGGACGCGCGCGGCTCGCTGGAGGTTCCCCTGACGGGACCGGGGGCGTGGAGACTGAGCGCCTCAGTCCCCGTGGAGAGCCGCCTCACCTGCCCCCGGACCAACACGTCGTTCGCAAACCAGATCGTCATCGACAGCGCACAGACCTGCCAGCTGAGCATCACCTCCACGGGGGGCGTGGCGACCTGGCAGCTCACCCCGGAACCGTGAAACGATTCGTCAGCGGTCCACTTCACGGAGCGGCCCTGGCCCTCTACTTCCTCCTCTTGCCCTTCGTCGTGGTGGACAAGTGGCGTACCGCAAACCTCCATAGCAACGGCACCTTCATTCGAGGCCTCCTCGTCGCGTTGGCGGCGTTTTGGATCGCCTTCGCCCTCCAGGTGGCCCGCCACATCGTGCGCATACGTCGAGGTGAGAGTGCAGGACCCGGGGGCAGC
>JAJYAC010000067.1 GCA_021779735.1 Actinomycetes bacterium | reverse complement strand
CGAGTCCGCCAACCGTGCGCGCAGTCGCCGTCGGAGAGGCGGCGAACGACGCACCCGGGCTCAGGGCCGCTACCTCATGTGCGTGCACTCCGCGCCCGGGGCGACGCACATTGCCACTCTTGAGGGGCGCACGATGGTCGAGTACATCGTGGCCAAGGCCGCCGATGAGACCAATCAGATTGACGGCAACATCTACGTCGGGCGCATTCAGAACGTGCTGCCGGGTATGGAGCTCGCCTTCGTCGACATCGGCATTCCCAAGAACGCGGTGCTCTACCGAGGGGACGTGTCCTTTGACACTGACGACGTTGACGGCCCCACGACGAACAACCGTCGCATTGAAGAGATGATTCGTGCCGGCCAGACGATCATCTGCCAAGTGACGAAGAACGCGATTGGCGCCAAGGGCGCTCGTCTGACCCAGGAGGTCTCCCTGCCGGGACGTTTCGCCGTCCTCGTGCCGAACTCCTCCACGATTGGGATCTCCAAGCGGCTGCCCGACGGAGAACGCCGGCGCCTGCGCAAGATCATCGATGACGTCAAGCCCGAGCGCCACGGCCTCATCATCCGCACCGCGGCCGAGGGGGTGGCCGCCGAAGACCTGGCGCGCGACGTCACGTCCCTGGCCGAGAAGTGGGACGCGATCGAGACCGAGGTCAAGCGATCGAATCAACCTCGACTCATCTACCGCGATCTCGATCTCGCGGTGCGCGTGCTGCGCGAAGAGCTCAATGAGGACTACCGCGGCGTCATCATCGACGACCGCGATCTCTATGACAAGGTGCGCGAGTACGTGCTCGCGGTCAATCCCGAACTCGCCGACCGCATCGAGTACTACGACCCGGCGAATCAGGACCTGCCGCTCTTCGAGCGATACTTCGTCCACGAGCAGCTGCACCGCGCGCTCGATCGCAAGGTCTTCTTGCCCTCGGGTGGCTCGCTCATCATCGAGCGCACGGAAGCTCTCACCGTCGTCGACGTGAACACGGGCAAGAACGTGGGCACGACCAATCTCGAAGAGACCGTCTTTCGCAACAACCTCGAAGCCGCCGAGGAGGTCGCGCGCCAGCTGCGCCTGCGCGACATCGGGGGCATCATCGTCATCGACTTCATCGACATGGAGTCCAAGGCCAACCGCGACGCCGTCGCCTCGGCCCTGCGCCAGGCGTTGAGCCGGGATAAGACCCGCACGCAGGTCTTTGACATCTCTGAGCTCGGACTCGTGGAGATGACCCGTAAGCGGGTCAACGAGGGCCTGCTCGAGTCGGTCTCGACGGTGTGTGACGTCTGTGACGGCCGCGGCTTCGTGGTCGCGACCGGACTGTAGGTTCGCCCGGTGCCGTTTGCTAGTATGGAGACCCTATGTACGCCGTCATCCGAGTAGGAACATCGCAAGAGCGCGTCAGCGAGGGCCAAGTGGTCCGGGTTGATCTGCGTCCCGAAGCGGTGGGTACTGCCATCAAGTTCGAACCCGTGCTGCTCGTCGACGGTGACCAGGTGGTCGCCGGACCGGCGCTCCAGGGTGCCGTGGTCACCGCCACCATCATCGGCGAGGAGAAGGGTCCCAAGATCCGGGCTCTCACCTACAAGGCCAAGGCCAACCAGCGCAAGCGTTGGGGCCACCGTCAGCACTACACGACCGTCGAGATCAACTCGATCTCGTCCAAGGGCTAGGGGAAACCATGTCAAAGACCAAAGGTGGCGGTTCCACCCGCAACGGCCGCGACTCCAACGCGCAGCGCCTCGGAGTAAAGACCTTCGATGGCACCGCGGTTAGGGCCGGCAGCATCATCGTTCGCCAGCGCGGCACGCGCTTTCACCCGGGACGCAACGTCGGCCTGGGCAAGGACGACACGTTGTTCTCTCTCGCCGAAGGCAAAGTCAAGTTCGGCTTTCGCGCCGGGCGTCGTCTGGTGGACGTCGTCACCGACTAGTTCTGCGTCTCGCAACAAAAAGACCCCCGGGCTCGCGCCCGGGGGTCTTTTTGTTCTGCGTACGAACTAGCCCTTGACGGCCTTCTTGAAGGTCGAACCCACTGACACCTTGGGCGCGCGTGAGGCCTTGACCTGAATGGCCTCACCGGTCTGGGGGTTACGGGCGGTGCGGGCCTTGCGCTCGACGCGCTCAAAGGACAAGAAGCCCGACAGAACGATCTTTTCGCCCTTGGACACGTTCGAGACGACCACGTCTTCAAAAGCCTTGAGGACCTCAGCCACCGTGTTCTTGGTCGCGCCGCTCTCGGCAACTATTGCATCTACCAACTCGGCCTTGTTCACCGGTCGACTCCTTACTCTTGGTCAAAACGGCCCGGGAGTTTTCCGGACACCACGGCCATCTTTATCGCAAAAGTGGCTGAAAATGGGGATTTCTAGGCAAAATTCACACGATCGACTGTTTTATTCGGCACAAAAGTCCTGGCTGTAGGGTACTTTTCGTCGCCTCGAGATTCTCAGGCCCCTAGTGGATCTCTACGATGGAGCTATGACGAGCATCGATCGAGACCACTTGAGCGCCCTCGTGGCGCGCGAGACGACCCGCTACCACGACCAGCATCCCCGGTCCCGGGCCCTCTTCGAGGCCTCGAACCACCTCTTTGGACGGGTGCCGATGACCTGGATGAACAAGTGGGCGGGTGGCTTCCCCCTGGGCTTTGAGGGCGCGCACGGGGCGCTCGTGAGCGACCTGGACGGGCACGAACTCATTGACTTCGCCCTCGGTGACACGGGCGCGATGGCGGGCCACTCACCCGAGGCCCTCGCGGTGGCGGTCAATGAGCGCATCGCCACGCGCGGTGGAGTGACGACGATGCTGCCCAACGAGGACGCGGAGTGGGTGGCCGCGGAGCTCTCGCGACGCTTCGGCCTGGCGCAGTGGTCCTTCACTCTCTCGGCGACGGACGCGAACCGTTGGCTGTTGCGCCTCGTGCGCATGGTGACGGGCCGGCCTAAGATCCTCGTCTTTTCCTACTCCTACCACGGCACGGTCGACGAAACCTTCGTGGTGGTTGACGGCGCGCACGCGGTATCGCGTCCGGGCAACGTGGGTGCCGCCGTGGACCCCACGACGACGACGCGAGTGGTGGAGTTCAACGACCTCGAAGGTCTTCGCCGTGAGCTAGCCCACGGTGACGTGGCGGCCGTGCTGACCGAGCCGGCCCTGACCAACATCGGCATCGTCTTGCCGGCGCCGGGATTTCTCGAGGGCGTGCGTGAGGCGTGCGACGCCACGGGCACCCTTCTCATCATCGACGAGACGCACACCTTCTCCGCGGGTCCCGGCGGCGCGACGCGGCGCTTCAACCTGCGCCCGGACGCCCTGACCATCGGCAAGTCCCTCGGCGGGGGCGTGCCGTGTGGGGCCTACGGCCTCAGCGCGGACCTGGCGGCGCGCGTGCACGCGGCCGTCGCCACGGGCGCCGACCTCGTGGACGTGGGTGGGGTGGGCGGCACGTTGGCCGGTAATCCCCTCAGCCTCGCCGCCATGCGCGCCGTGTTGGGCCAGGTGCTCACCGACGACGTGTTCGGTCCCATGGAGATGCTCGCCACGAAATTCGCCAACGGCGTGCAGTCCACGATTGACGCCTACGACCTCGACTGGTCGATCTCTCAGTTGGGCGCGCGCTGTGAGTACCGCTTCGCGCGCCCGGCACCCACGAGTGGCGGCGAGTCAATGGCCAGCGCCGACGCCCTGCTCGAGGACTACCTGCACCTCTACGGGGTCAATCGCGGAATCCTCATCACGCCCTTTCACAACATGGCCCTCATGTGTCCCGCGACAACCAGTGCGCACGTCGACGCCCACCAGGAGATGTTCGCCGCCGCGGTCAGTGAACTCGTCGGCAGCCACTAGGCGTCGCCACCGCTTGACGCCGGTGTGGCCGATCAGTCGCGAGAGCCGAAGTCGGGCAGGACCAGCGAGCCGTCGGCGGCGAGAGTGAAGCCCGGGTTGTGGGCGATCTCCCAGGCGTGGCCGTCGGGGTCGCGAAAGTAGCCGGCGTAACCGCCGTAGAACGTCGCGCCCGGCGCCTTCGTCGCCAGGGCCCCGGCCCGGGCCGCCGAGGAGATGATCGCGTCAACCTCGTCGCGCGTGGCGACGTTGTGGGCGAGCACGACGCCACCAAAGCCCGCGACGTCCTCGATGTCGGCGTCGCGGGCGAGCTTCGCGCGGCTCCAGAGCACGAGCGCGAGTCCCCCGGCCCGGAAGAAGACCGTCTCGTCGATCTCCTGGCCGCGCCAGCCGAGTTGTTCGTAGAACGTGCGCGCACGCCCTAAGTCGGCGACGCCGAGCGTGATCAGGCTCACCCGTTGATCCACGTCGCGCACGCTAGCGCCGCGGGGTGACGAGCGTCGCCTCGGCCGACGTCGAGTGCCTCACCCGTGGACTTGCGAGGTGCGCCCGTAGGATGGTTGGCGTGTCCTCCTTCGTTGATTTCGCTCAGCTTCACGCCAAAGCCGGCGATGGGGGGGCGGGATGCGTGAGTTTTCGCCGCGAGGCGCACGTCGCCAAGGGGGGCCCCGACGGTGGAGACGGCGGCAGTGGGGGCGACGTGTGGCTCGTCGCCGACGCCAATCAGGCGTCGCTCCTAGGCTTTCGCGACCACCCGTTTCACCGCGCCACCGACGGTCAGCACGGTACCTCTAAGCGCCAGCACGGCTCTCGCGGGCGCGACACCATCGTGCGCGTGCCCGTGGGCACGGTCGTCTCGACGCGCGAGGGCGAGGTTCTCATAGATCTGGCCACCCCGGGTGAGCGCTGGCTCGCCGCCGAGGGCGGCAGTGGGGGAGCGGGCAACGCCCGATTCCTCTCGAATCGCCGACGGGCGCCGGCCTTCGCCGAGCAGGGTGAGACCGGTGAAGAGCGGTGGTACAACCTCGAACTCAAGCTCCAGGCCGACGTCGCGCTCATCGGCTTTCCCAACGTGGGCAAGTCGACGTTGATCTCGCGGGTCTCGGCAGCGAAACCCAAGATCGCCGACTACCCCTTCACGACGCTCGTGCCCAACTTGGGCGTCGTGCGCGTGGGCGAGCGCCCCGGACGACCGGGGGAGGCCACGGAGTTCGTGATGGCCGACATCCCGGGCCTCATCGAGGGCGCCGCCGAGGGTCGCGGGCTGGGTCACGACTTCTTGCGTCACGTCGAGCGAGCTCGGGTTCTGTGCGTCTTGATCGACCTCTCGGAGTACGCCGCCGATCCGGCGGCGCAACTCGAGACTCTCCTGGGCGAGTTGGGTGACTACCAAGCGGATCTGCTCGAGCGGCCGAGGATCGTCGTTGGCTCCAAGGGTGACGTCGCCGTGCACGAGGCGCCGGGTCTAACGGTGATCTCCTCGATCACCGGCGAGGGTGTCAGCCAGCTTGTCGCGCGCCTCGCCGAACTGGTCGCGTCGGCGCGACGCGAAGAAGCCGAACACCGCGAGCTCACCGAAGTCGTCCACCGTCCGCTGCCCGAGGAGGTGCGCGTCGAGCGCGCCGCCGACGGCTGGCACGTACGCGGTCGACCCGCCCTGCGTGCGGTGCGCTTTCAGGACCTCACCGACGACGAGGCCCTGGCCGAGGTGGTCAGCCGCCTCAAGGCCCTGGGCG
>JAJYAC010000066.1 GCA_021779735.1 Actinomycetes bacterium | reverse complement strand
CAGACGCATCACCGACTCGTCGGCGGCCAGAGGATTCGTCACGCGCACGCGCGCGACACCCGGGTGCACCAGATCGAAGTCGGCGTCCGAGCCCAGCGTGGGCGTCCACGCCTCGAAGACCCCCAGGCCCACGAGCGTGTCGCGCAGTTGACGACGCAAGCGCTGGCGCGGTGTGATTCCCCCCGGGGCCGCCCACGTGGGAGTGCGACGACGCAAGCGGCGGTAGCTGTACAGTCGAGCAATCTCTTCGATGACGTCGGCGCGTCCGGCCGAACCACTTCGCACGTCACCGCGCGCGCTCGGCGCGCTGACCAGCATTCCTTCGGTATTGCTCTCGACGCGAAAGTTGAGCCCGGTGAGGATACGAGTGACTTCGACGTCGTCGATATTCGTGCCGAGGGCTCGCTCGACGTCGCCCGGCCGCAAGCTCACGCGCGCCGGCGCGGGCGTGTCACCGCGCACGTCGAGGGGTTCACCCACCCACTCGAGGTCGGGGCACGACTGCGACAGAACCGCGACGAAACGCCCCACCGCACGCAACGCGAGTTCAGGATCGACGCCACGCTCGAATCGATGTGACGCTTCGGTGTGAAGGCCGTGGCGCTTTGATGAGCGCGCGATCGTCATCGGATCGAACGCGGCCGCCTCGAGCAACACTTCCGTCGTGTCATCGCTGATTTCGCTCTCGGCGCCTCCCATGATGCCCGCCAGGCCGAGCACGTGGTCCTCGCCGTCGACGATCACGCAGTCGACTCCGGTGTCACCCAGACCGCGACCGGCGCGCGCCAACTGGCGCGTCGTCCCGTCGAGGGTCACCAGCGTCTCTCCCGCGCGCGCCGCGCGCGCGCGCAGGGTACGCCCGGCCACGCGGGTGGCGTCGTAGGGGTGAGTCGGCTGTCCCAGCTCGAGCATGACGAAGTTTGACGCGTCCACGACGTTGGAGATCGGTCGCATGCCGGCGCTCGCCAGCCGCTGAGCCACCCACGGCGGTGAGGCCTGCACCGTGACACCGCGCAGAATTGACAGCGTCAAGCGCTGGCAGAGTTGTGGGTCGTCAATGCCCGCCGTCGCCACATTGGCGCTGAGGCCACCGGCGGGTGAGGCGACGACTGGAGAGCGCAGCGGGCGTCCCAGGCGGGTCGCGACGTCGCGCGCCACGCCTTCGATGGACCACGCGTCGGGGCGATTGCCTTCGACGGAGATGTCGAAGATGACGTCGGGCTGGATCGAGAGGGCCTCGAGCAGCGCCACGCCCTCCGTGGCCCCGGCCACGTCATTGAGGACCATGAGTCCCGCGTGGTCGTCGCTCAGTCCCAGCTCGCGGGCCGAGCACAACATGCCATTGCTCGTCACCCCGCGCATCTGGCGACGGGCGATCTCGAATCCTCCCGGCAGCGTCGCCCCAACGGGAGCGAGCGGCACGCGGTCACCCTCGACGAAGTTGCTCGCGCCACAGACGATCTCGAGGGGGCCCGCGCCCGCGTCCACCACGACGAGACGAATGCGGTCGGCACCAGGAATCGCGCGAATCTCCTGCACGCGAGCCACGATGACGTCGCCGAGACCGCTGCCGACCCGTTCGATCCCCTCCACCACGAGGCCCAGGTCATCAAGCACGTCGCGCAGCTCGACTTCGGACTCGGTGACGTCCACGAACTCTCGTAGCCAGTTCAGGGAGACCTTCATGAGAACTGCTCCATGAAGCGCACGTCATTGTCAATCAGTGCGCGCATGTCGGCGATCTGGTGTCGCATCTGGGCGCAACGGTCGATGCCAAAGCCAAAGGCGAAACCGCTCCACTCGTCGGGGTCGATGTGCACGGCCTCGAGGACCGCGGGGTCGAGCATGCCGCAGCCCCCCAACTCGATCCACCCGGTGTGAGAACAGGTCCGACAACCTTCGCCGCGACAGATGGTGCAGGTGATCTCAAACTCCGCGGAGGGCTCGGTGAAGGGGAAGTAGGCCGGGCGCAGCCGTGACTCGATGTCGGGTCCGAAGTAGGCACGGGTGAAGGTTTCGATTACGCCCGCGAGGTCGGCGAAGGAGATCCCCCGGTCGACGACGAGCCCCTCGACTTGGTGGAATGCGGCCAGGTGGCGTGCGTCGGGCGTGTCGCGCCGATAGCAACGACCGGGCATCACCGAGTGCACCGGCAAGGTGTTGGTGGCCACCGCGTGCTCCATGAGGTGAATCTGGGTCGGTGAGGTGTGGGTGCGTAGCACCACCGTCTCGGGATCTCCCAACTCCACGTAGAAGGTGTCCCACATGCCACGCGCCGGGTGCGCGGGCGGTATGTTGAGCGCCTCGAAGTTGTACCAGTCGCTCTCGACTTCGGGTCCGTCAGCGACTCGAAAACCCATCGCGACGAAGACGTCTTCGAGCTCACGCTGAGTGGTCGCGACGAGACTGGGGTGACCCACCGAGGGCGACCAGGTGACCCGCTCCACCACCACGTCGCCGAGATCAAGTCGATCGAGCTCGAGCGCGCGCTGGCGTTCGCGCGCCTCGAGTTCCACGCGGCGCGCTTCGTAGGCCTCCTCGACGCGCCGACGCGCGTCTTGGAGCGTGGCTCCCGCGCCGGCGCGCTCTTGGGGGGCCAGCGCGCCGAGAGACTTCTGGAGCGCCACGAGGGCCGATCGCCGGCCGAGTACGTGCGCGTGGGCCTCGAGGAGATCGGCGAGCTCGTTCGCCGCGCCGATGCGCGTCAGGGCCGCGGCCGTCTCTTCGGCCAGGTTCGCGAGCGGAAATGTCGTCATGGTCTCTCCAGGCTAGGACGTGTCACGTGAGCCTTCGCGTCTTCGCGCTGCCAGAGCGCCGCGAAGGCGATGAGCGACGCGGCGACTCCCGCGTTGAGACTCTCGCTGGCACCCGCCATGGCAATGCGAAAGGATCCCCCGCACCGCGCGAGCGCGTCGTCGTCGAGGCCCTCGGCCTCGCTGCCAATCACCACGACACTGGATCCGCCGAGCGCCACCTCGCGAAGCTCGGTCGTGGCGTGAAGCGTCGTGGCCCAGGTGGTCGCTCCGCGCGCCTGAAAGTGGGCGAGGACCTCCGCGAGGTCTCCGACCGCGACGGGTATCTGAAAGACCCCCCCGGCGCTTGCGCGCAGCGCCTTTGGGTTGCAGGGATCCACGGACTGACCCGTGAAGATCACCCCGCGTGCGCCCGCCGCCTCCGCCGAGCGCACGATCGTCCCAGCGTTGCCCGGGTCGCGCAAGTCGTGGGCGACGAGGACGAGCCCGTCGCTCGCCATCGTCTCAAAGGCCACCACCGGCAAGTGAACGGCCGCCATCACCCCCTGGGGAGTGGCCGCATCGGCGACGCGCGCGAAGGTCGCGGGCGCGAGGGCAAACACTCGCACTCCCCCAACGTGGGCGCGCTCGACGAGCGCGGCCACGGGCGCGCGCGAGAGCGCGTCAGTCTCTACGTAGATTGCCTCGAAGTGCGCGTTCGCCGCGAGGGCGGCCTCCACGAGATCGGGGCCCTCGATGACGCACACGCCCTCGCTCCAGCGCAGGGCACGCTTTTGGACGAGACGGCGCAGGCGACGCACCCGTTGGTGCGAAGGTCCTAGCGTCTCGATGATGGCCTACTTCGCGAGCGCCTCGGTGGCCTGGGCCACCAGGGCGGCGAAGGCCGCGCTGTCGTTCACCGCGAGCTCGGCGAGCATGCGACGGTCGACCTCGATACCGGCAATGTTGAGCCCCGCGATGAAGCGGCTGTAGCTGAGTCCGTGCGCTCTCGTGCCGGCGTTGATCCGCTGGATCCACAGCTTGCGAAACTCGCCCTTGCGTGCGCGACGGTCGCGAAACGCGTAGACGCCGGAGTGCTGGACCGCCTGGTTCGCGGCCCGGAAGGTGCGACTGCGGTCACCGTAGTAACCCTTGGCCTCTTCCAGAATTGCCTTGTGGTGCTTCTTGGCGTTAACCGCCCTCTTGACACGAGCCATGATGTTTCCTCTCTTCGATCCTCTAGAGGCCCAGAAGCTTCTTGATGTTCTTTTCGATACCCGGGGCGATGTCCGTCTCGCGACCGAGGCGGCGCGAGCGCACCGACGACTTCTTTTCCATGATGTGACCACGGAAGGCCTTGCGACGACGCAGTTTGCCGCTGCCCGTAATCTTGATGCGCTTCTTGGCACCACTGTCTGTCTTCATCTTCGGCATCTCAGCCCTCCTGTATCGATTCTGGTGTCGGGTCGCTTGGGGCGACCTCGGGAACATCGGATTTCACCTCGGCGACCTTCGCCTTGGCCTTGCGCTCGGGACCGAGCACCATGATCATGTTGCGACCGTCGAGCTTGGCCGCCGACTCCACTTTGGCGACGTCGACCAGCTTGTCGACGATGCGATCGAGAATCTTCTTGCCCAACTCCGGATGCGCGGACTCGCGCCCCCGGAACATGATCGTGATCTTGACCTTGTGACCTTCGAGAAGGAACTTCTCGACCAGACGCGTCTTGGTATCAAAGTCGCCGGGACCAATCTTGGGCCGGTACTTCATCTCCTTCACGCCGACGTTCTGGGACTTACGACGTGACTCTTTCGCCTTCTGGGCCTCGTCAAACTTGAACTTGCCGTAGTCCATGATTCGACACACGGGAGGACTCGCCGTCGGGGCGATCTCCACGAGATCGAGGTCGAGACTTCGGGCCAACGTCAGCGCTTCACGAGTCGAGGTCACGCCACGCTGATTGCCTTCGTGGTCGATGAGTCGAACAGTGTCGACGCGAATGCGTTCGTTGACGCGGTGGTCACCCGGGCCTGTTGCGATATCTCTCTCCTTGCTCTACGCGACGTCTCAGACGTCGCCACGGCAAGCAGGGCGCAAACTCCTCTTGACCCGGCGCGCACGGCGCACCCAGGTGGACGCTGGACTTGCCAACCTCACTTGCTGTGAACTCGTTCCAGGCTAGCAGACGCACGCGCGAGGAACTCTTAGCCACCACTTAGGTGCAGCGCTCACCATCCTTAGAATCGCGACGTACTTTCTTGCTAGAGCCAACGCTCTCCGGTCTTCCGCCGGCGGTGGTGCACCTCCCAGCGCCGCCGCCGAGCGGAATTCCCAGACGCTACCGTGGGTGCGTGGAAGAGACATCCCCGCTCGACGAAGTCGCCGAACTGCGCGCCACGCCGGTTACCGACGTCCTGGCAACGCACATCTTTTACCTGATCCAGCTGGCCGCGGTTCACCTCGCCGACACGCCGCCGGCCCTCGAGAGCGCGTCGCTGGTCATCGACGTCGTCTCGTCGATGCTCGACGCCGGTGGCGATCGCCTCGGAGAACACGTCGCCCTCTATCGCAACGCCCTCGCCGAGGTCCAACAGGTCTACGTGCGCGCGAGCACCCGCTAAGACAGCGGTGCCCCGTCGACCAGCGACGGGGCACCGCTGTCTTAGCGAAGATTTACTTCAAGTAGCCCGGAATCGGGGTGACGTGCTGCTTCCTCACGATGATCGGTGAGTTCGCGTAGTCACCCGTCGTGTACTCGGCGTTGCCCGCCAGAGCCGCGAAGTGCGGCGGCTGCGTCGGATCGGCGTTGGGAACGATCGTCGCGATCGAGCCACCCTGGAGACCCTGGTGGTTCGTGCGCGAGTAGCTCAGGGGAGTCAGCGACGGCGTCGAGAAGTGA
>JAJYAC010000002.1 GCA_021779735.1 Actinomycetes bacterium | reverse complement strand
TGGAGGCCAGCCTCCTCTCGCGCCGAGCGCCGTTGCGCAACTCGAGGCTGGCAATGCGAAGAACCCACGCGAGAGTGGGCTCGGCGGTCGTGTCGAACTTGCGCCACGCCACTACGAAGGCTGCGAGAGTTACGTCGTCCGCGAGATTGGGAGAGACACGTCGAGCGACGTAAGCACGAACGCGACTGAAGTGCTCCTTGAAGAACAATTCGAATCTCTCGTCGCCGCGTGGCGATGTCCGTCTCATCACTCTCTTTACGTCTAGATCCTCGCCTCTTCTTACACAGTGCCGTGGTCGCCCGGTCTGCCACAGGGCACGACGCTACGGGGCACCGCGCATCCACCCGCTCGAGCCCATCGTCAGTAAGGCTCCTTGCAATGCGAGTTCAGCGCCAGGTGAACCATCCCCGCGCTCACGCGCCTGCGGGTTGCGCGGCAAGCTAAATCGTGGCTTGAGGCGCCTAAAGCGTGCCTATCAACCTAAAGGGCCCCTGAACGCCGAAACCTAAATCGTCGAGTTCGCCCCCGCCGCCACGAACTCGTCAACGAGTGAACGAAGACCTTCCTCGACGTCTTCTTTCGTAAACAGCACGTCACACACTCGCGAGTTCTGACCGCGCCAGCAGCACGCCGTGACGCCGCAGGGCTGTCGGCACTTCAGAAATGTCGGTATAGGGCGACACTTCCCACACCTCGACTAGGACCCGTGACGGTTCACGGACCCAGGCGGGACGCGGAAGCCGGTCCTTCGTGAGATGGTAGTCAACAATCCCGGCGATAGCCGCGTCGTAACGTACATCACCGGTCAACGCTGGCGCAGCCACGCACAGGGCTACACGAAGTGGCCCGGGTGCTGCCGCGAGTTCATCGCTGAGGCCGATAAGGGCACGAAAGGCCACCTTCTCACTGTGACGCGCGGACCGCAGTTCCTCGTAGATCACGTCCGCCCAACTAGCGGCCGACGAACTGGTCGTCGGCAAGAGGAACAGCCGGTAGCCGGCGGCACCGATCAGGTGGTTCAGGGACGCCACGCGTGTGTCGTGAGCAGAGCGCTCGATGTCCGCGAGCGATGGCTGAGTGATGCCAGCCTTCGCGGCCAGAGCGCGCTGGGTTAGTCCCCCGCCCCTGCGGGCCTCGCGTACGAGTTGCGCCGTCGTCATGTCTAACATTCCGTCACGTTGGTGATATGACTTTTCATATCATATCACTAGGCGGCGATCACCGTGCACTCCTCCTGACGGGCGAGCAGCTCAATCGTGACGGGCCTTTATCAAACGTCAGAACTTCCTACCCGGCAATGCTGACGTGGATACGCCCAATAGCCCCTATCGTCAGGAACAAGGAGATTCCCATGTGCGGACGCATCGCCCTCTTCACTCCTCCGGTCCGGTTGGCGCGCCTGCTCGAGGCCACGCTCGCCGCCGAACTCGAGGATGTCGCGCCCAGTTGGAACGTCGGTCCCCTGCGTTACCTCTTTGGCGCCCACGAGTCCACCGAGGGACGCATGCTCGATCGCTACCGCTGGGGCCTCGTGCCCAGCTGGGCCAAGGATCCCTCGGTCGCGAACCGGCTCTTTAACGCGCGCGGCGAGACCGTCGCCGAGAAGCCCTCCTTTCGCAGCGCCTTCGCCAAGCGACCCTGCGTCATTCCCGTCGACGGCTTCTACGAGTGGGACCACCGACCGGGCCACGCCAAGGCCGCCCACTACTTCCACCGCGGCGACGACGAACCGCTGCTGCTCGCCGGACTCTACGAGCACTGGCGCGACCCGGCGACGCCCGAGGCGGTGCTCGCCACCTGCACGGTGATTACGACCTCGCCCAACTCCGACATGGACGAGTTGCACGACCGCATGCCGGTGGTGCTCGCGCGCGCCGACGTCGACGAGTGGCTCGACGTGGAGAACTCAGATCGGGCGCTCCTGCTGCGCCCGGCACCGACGGGCACGCTCACCCACCATCCCGTCAGCGCGGCGGTGGGCTCGATCCGCCACGACGGACCCCAGCTCATCGAGCCCGCTGGACCCACGGAACTGTTCTAGGTCGACAATCACGGGAGCGAACGTGAAGATGAACAACGACACCTACTACGTGACCTTCACCGGCCCGCGTACCCGCGAGCGCTACTACCGCGACGCGCGCGGCTGGCTCAAGGTCTCCAGTCGGGGGGCGTACTTCGCATGAGCGCCGAGCGGGTCCTCAATCACCTGCTACCGGCACTCGCGCTCGGTCGCGATGAGCTCGCAGTACGCGTGGATCACTTCGGGGCCCCGTACTAGCAGAGCCCCGCAGCCCGGGCCGGCGCGAAGGGTAACGGCACCCGGAACGCCGAAAACCCCGAGTGACCAGTGAGCAAAGCTCCCCAGCCCCTCGGGGTTCCCGAAGGCACGTCGCCCGCTGGCCCGTGTCGGACAGGCCACCGTTTGACGGCGGGTACCTCACGTCATTCGTCGTGCGAACAGCGAACCGAACTTCGCTGCCCGGTGGAGGCTCCGTCCCTCTTGCGAGGTCCCTCACCCCTCCGTCGACTTCCCCTTACGGTTCCGCCGATCGTCGACCGGTACTACGTGAACTACGAGGATCACTGTGCCAGAGCCCCGCAGGCGGCGCAAATGAGAATTGCCAAGTCACAGGCTTATGCCCAGAAGTTCCCGACTTTTCCACCGATGTTGGCCCAAGGAAGTGAGAAAGCAACTGGTTAGACCCACTTTTTGCACAATGTCGGCCTAGGGGCGCACCACCAGCGCGCCATCGACGCGACGCGCCACTCCCCAGGGATTGGCCTCGCTGAGGGGTGCGGGCAACAGAGCCTCGGGCACCGACTGAAAGGTTAGCCCACGCAGCCAGCGCTCGATGCCCGCCGCGCCCACCGAGGTCGCCTGGGGCGCCGTCGTCGCCGGCCACGGACCGCCGTGGTGCATCGACCAACTCACCCCCACGCCCGTGGGAAAACCGTTGACGATGACCCGTCCGGCACGGGTGGCGCCGTAGTCCACGAGTCGCGCCGCGTCGAGGTCGTCCTCGCCAACGAAGACGCTCATGGTCAGTGACGCCGTGCCCGCGGCGAGGGCCACGTAGAGATCATCGCCGTCGTAACGAACGACCACGGCGAGCGGGCCGAAGCACTCTTCGCGCAGCGCAGCGGCCTCGGGACGCGCGTAGGACGTCGCGTCGACTTCAAAGAGTTGCGCGCGCACCGACGTGCCCTCTGCGAGTGGCGGCGCCACGAGTGCGCGACTCGCCTCGTGCGCGGCGATTCCTCGGGTGCCGTCACGAAAGTGCGCGGCGATGCCACTGGTGAGCATCGTGTAGGTCGGCGTCTCCTCGAGGGCTGTCACGAGTGCATCGACGAGCGCGTCGCCGTCGGGACCCGTTGGCACGAAGAGCAGCCCGGGCTTCGTGCAGAACTGTCCCACCCCGAGCGTCATCGACGCGGCCGCCCCCGCGCCGATCTCGCCGGCGCGCGCGCCGGCGGCGGCGCGCGTGACGACGAGCGGGTTCGCCGAGCCGAGCTCTCCGTAGAAGGGAATGGGCACCGCGCGCTCGTTGGCGCGCTGCCAGAGGGCTCGTCCGGCCGCGAGGGACCCGGTAAAGCCCACCGCCGCGATGTGGGGGTCCTCGACGAGCGCCACGCCCGCCGCGAAGCCGTAGACGATGTCGATCGTGGCCTCGGGCGCGCCCACGAGGGCGGCGCCGCGCTGGAGAGCGGCCGCACAGAGCGCGCTCGTCGCCGGGTGTGCGGGGTGGGCCTTCACGACGACCGCGCAACCCGCGGCGAGAGCCGAGGCGGTGTCGCCACCGGGCACCGAGAAGGCCAGCGGGAAGTTCGAGCTGCCAAAGACCGCGACTGCGCCGAGGGGCACGCGCAGTCGCCGTAGGTCGGGCAAGGGGCCCATGGGCGAGTCGTACGCGTGGTCGATCGAGGCGCCGAGGAAGCTGGTGTCCTCCACGACGTCGGCGAAGAAGCGCAATTGGAAGGCGGTGCGGCGAAGCTCGCCCTCGAGACGCGCACGCCCCAGAGCGCTCTCGAAGTCCGCGCTCGTGACAATGGCCTCGCCGTCGGCCTCGAGCTCGCCGGCCATCGCGCGCAGCATCTGGGCGCGCCAGGCGAGGGGGCGAGCGGCGAGATCGCTCGTCGCCGCGGCGGCTCGGGCGCAGATCGCGGCGACGTCGTGCGGACTCGTCTCGTCGATCTCGAGGGATCGCTCCTCGCCGGTCGCGGGATTGACGCTGGTGATCATGACGGACTCCTGGGGTTGAGCGCACGGCCGGGCGCGGGGGGACGAATGCTCACCACGTCGTGGCCGCACAGCGAGGCCAGGGCGAGGCGATCGAGGTTCTCGCCGTAGAAGGCGACGTTGGTGGGAGAGAGGATGAACTCGCCGCTCCAGTCTTCGACGAGCAGGACGAGGCGTCCCTCGTGGTAACGCCAGATCTGGTTGGGCTGGAAGCACGAGATGAGAAGTCCGCCCTCGGCGTCAAAGGCGAGGCCGTCGGGCTGACAGCGCGACATCTCCACGACGAAGGTCATCTCGCCGCTCGCCAGGTCGATGACGCTCACCCCGGGGGCCGCCGACTCGACGATCCACAGCCTCGTCGCGTCAAAGGCGAGGCCGTTCGCGTAGCGAATCGGTCGCGGACTGACGTCACGGGTGGTGCCGTCTCGTTCGATGCGCCAGAGCTTGCCCGTCGCCTCGGTGAAGGAACCACTGTCGGTGACGTAGAGCGCGCCGTCGGGAGCGAACGCGGCGTAGTTGGGGTAGTCGATGCTCGCGCCGAAGGCCTCGACGACACCCTCGCGCACGCGCCAGACCTGGTGGCCCGCGATGTCACAGCAGTACAGATCGCCCTCGTCGTCGAGGGCGACGCCCAGCAGCGCCGCGTCGGGGATCTGCGCGACCACGTCCGTCGTGCCGTCGAGTTCGATGCGATAGACCTGACCGGCCTCTCCCCCGGCCCAGAGGCACCCGCGCACGTGGTCCCAGCAGATCCCCTCGGCGTGGTCGAGGCCGCCTACGAGCACGTGGCGCTCGAGCGCCGCGGGAATGATCGTCACGACGCCGCTCGCAACGTGGCGCCGCTCGCCACGTCAAAGAAGTGCGCGTGCTCCAGGGCGAAGGTGACCGACAGGTCGTCGCCGGCCACGATCGACGTGCGCGGTCCGGTCTTGGCGACGAGGTGCTGAGAGGCGCCCGGGCCGTTCACGCTGAGGTGCAAGAGCGTCTCGGCCCCCAGCGCCTCGCAGCGCTCGACGCGCGCGCGCAGTCCCTCGGTGGCGATGACGATGTCCTCGGGTCGGATGCCGAAGGTTACTTCGCCGCTCGCGGGCAGGCTGAAGGCCGCCGCGTAGCGCGTGGGCACGCTGATCGTCTGGCCGAGGATGTCGAGGGTGACGTCGGCGCCGTGGGAGACGCGCGTCGTGAGCAGGTTCATCGGCGGCGAGCCAATGAAGCCGGCGACGAAGTCGTTGGCCGGACGGTCGTAGAGCTCCTGAGGGGTCGCCACCTGCTGGAGGTGCCCGTCGCGCATCACCGCGACGCGATCGCCCATCGTCATCGCCTCGACCTGGTCGTGGGTCACGTAGAGAGTCGCCACGCCGAGCAGACGCTGAATGCGCGCGATCTCTAAGCGCATCTCCACGCGCAGCTTCGCGTCGAGGTTCGACAGGGGCTCGTCCATCAGGAACGCCTGGGGACTGCGCACGATCGCCCGGCCCATGGCCACGCGCTGGCGCTGGCCGCCCGAGAGGGCCCGCGGGCGCCGATCCAGGTAGTCGCTCAGGCGCAGGATCTCCGCCGCCGCGCGCACCTTCTCGGCGATCATCGCCTTGGACTCGCCACGGATCTTGAGCGCGAAGCCCATGTTCTGAGCGACGCTCATGTGCGGGTAGAGCGCGTAGTTCTGAAATACCATCGCGACGTCGCGATCTTTGGGCAGCACGTTGTTGACGACCTGGTCGCCAATGGAGAGTGCGCCCGAGGTGATCTCCTCGAGGCCGGCGAGCATGCGCAGAGCGGTCGTCTTGCCGCATCCCGAGGGTCCCACGAGGACCATGAACTCACCGTCGTCGATGTGCAGCGAGAGCGAGTCCACCGCCGGCTTACCCGCGTAGATCTTGGTGACTCCGTCAAAGGTGATGGCGGCCATGAATCACGAATCCTTTCCTAGGAGTGGGCTCACCGGTCGATTCCCATGGTGAGGCCCTTGACGAGGTAGCGCTGGAATCCGAGGTACACGAGCATCGCCGGCAGCGCCGAGACGAAGGAGCCCGCCATCAACTGCGGGATCGACGTGGTGCGCCCCGAGGCGAGAGCGGCGAGGCCCACCGTGATCGGCCGGTCCGCGGTGTTTTGAATGAAGAGCAGGCCCACGAGCAAGTCGTCCCAGATCTGGATGAACTGCAGGACCGTCACCGTGGCTATCGCCGGCACCGCGACGGGCACCACGAGGCGCCAGAGGGCGCCGACGTAGCCCAGACCGTCGACGATGCCGGCCTCGACGAGTTCGTCGGGCACGCCGCGAAAGTACGTCGTGAAGAGAAAGATGGAAAAGGGCGTGCCGAGCGCGGCGTAGACGAGCACCGCGCCGAAGTAGCCACTGGTCAGTCCGACGCGCGTGACGTTGACGAACTCGGGCATGACAATCGCCTGGAGGGGCACCATCATCGCCGAGACGATGCCGAGAAAGACCAGCGAGGAGGCGCGAAAGCGAAGTTTCGCGAAGGCGAAGCCCGCCGGCAGGCCCACGGCGAGGATCACGAAGATCGACATCGAGCAGATGACCGTCGAGTTGAGCACCTGTCGGCCCACGGGCAGGGCGGCGCTGAGCTGGCGCCAACTGCCCAGGGAGAAGCCCGAACCCGAGATGAACTGGGACTGGGTGTGCAGGCTGTCACTGATCATGACCCAGAAGGGATAGAGCATGCCCACGGCGATGGCGAGCATCGTGACGAAGAGGGCGACGCGCCCCGGGGACACTCGACGAGACCTCACTTGTCCGATCCGATCAGTCGAAGTTGGATGATGCCGACCGCGCCGGTGATGAGAAAGAGGATGATGCCGTAGAGGGCGGCGGTGCCGAACTGGCCCTGAGAAAAGCCCGTCTGGTAGATCAAGAACTCCATCGTCGTGGTCGCGTACCCCGGACCACCGCCGGTCATGACGAAGATGAGGCTAAAGAGAGCCGAGAACAGCGCGATCACCGTCATGACGAAAGCCAGCTGGATGAAGCGGCTCAGGTGCGGCAGCGTGATGTGGCGAAAGATGCGCCAGCGCCCCGCGCCATCAATGCGCGCGGCCTCTTCGAGGCTGGGATCCAAGGTGGCGAGTCCGGTGAGAAAGAGCATCGTGTTCGTGCCGATCATCGTGAAGACGAACGTGATGCCCAGCGCCGCGAGCGCGGTCGACTCGCTGCCCAGCATGTTCGTCGTCACCCCCGAGAGTCCGACGGCGTGCAGAATCGAGTTGAGCGTGCCCTGGTAGGCGAAGAACCGCTCGGCGACGAGTCCGAGGACGACCCACGAGATCGCCGTGGGCAAGAAGTAGATGGAGCGAAAGATCTTCCAGCCCGCGACCCGCTGGTGCAACAGCACCGCGATCGCGAGCGGCAGACCCAGAGCGATCGGCACCCAGAGCAAGAGCATGGCGTTGTTCTTCAGGGCGGTCCACAGGTCCGAGTTGTGAAAGGCCTGGGTCCAGGTCGAGGTCCCGATCCAGGTCGTCGTGATGCCGTCCCACTGGGTAAAGGAGTAGTAGACGGCCTGACCGATGGGTATCGCGATGAGTCCGATGACCAACGCGAGCGCGGGCAGCGCGAAGACCACGCCGGCCAACTGACGGCGTTGACTCAACGTCAATCGGCGAGCTTTCATGGGGTTCACGATCTACCGTTTCTACTGCCACCGCCGTCCCGGCCCCGGGGGTAGGGCCGGGACGGCGGTGTGGACTATCCGTTAAAGCTCGACGAGCTGCGCTGGTTGGCGGGCAACTGCTGCCAGGCCTGGGCCATGTTCTGCATCGCCGAGAGGGCCGACTGCTGACCGGCGAGCACCGCGGGCAGAACTTTGGAGCCGGCGTTGACGACGTTGACCTGGATGTAGTTGTCCAACATCGGGTACGGCGTCATGTGCGCCACGTTCACGAAGTTGAGCATCTGCTGGTTCACCGGGTTCGAGGTCGACATGCCCGCGATGTCCGGGATCAAGCCGGCGGCATTGATGATGTTGCCGGCCGTCTTGGTCGTCAGGAAGTCGAGGAACTTAAAGGCGTCCTTCTTGTGCGTCGAGTACTTCATGACCGAGAAGCCGTCGCCGGGGTACTCCACGACGCCCTTGATCGGGGTGGTGGAGAACGGCGGCACGAACGCCGCGACGTTGGACTTCATCGTCGAGGTGTACTGGGCGGTGTCCCACGTGCCGTCGACCATCATGGCGGCCTTACCCTTTTCGAAGTCCTGCATGTTGTTCGTCTTGGTCAGCACGTCTTTGTTGGTGCAGCCGCTCGTGTACAGCGCGTGCCACTTGTTGAGTTGGGCCAGGTTGCTCGGCGAGGTCCACTTGATCGACCCGTCGTAGAGGCCCTTCCACTGGCTAAGCGAGTGCGCGCCGATCATCATGTAGCTCATGTCGTACCAGGGGTAGAACTCCGCGCCCAGGGCCTGTCCCCCGTTGCCGTAGACCAGAGGAGTCACGCCGATGGCCTTGAGCTTGGTGCAGGCGCTCGTCAACTGGCTCCACGTGGTGGGCACGCTCGCGATACCCGCGCGCTTGAAGAGAGCCTTGTTGTAGAAGCCGATGTAGAACTGCGTCTCGAGCGGCATCACGAGCGGGCCGTTGGCCGCGTTGAAGTTCGGCGACTCCCACTGCAGGCCACCGATCTTGGCCAGGTCGCCCGCGGGCACGTTGCCCTTCAAGTTCGCGAGGAAGCTCGAGTACTGCAGGTCGTAGAGGCCCGTCCACATCACGGCGAGGTCCGGCCCGTTGTGTGAGATCGAGGCCGCCTGCAACAGCGCGAAGTAGTTGGACGCCGGCTGGGCGACCACCTTGATCGTGACGTTGGGATTGGCCTTCTCGTAGGCCTTCACGAGATTGTTCGTGGCGACCGCGTTCTGCTCGGTGCCGTAGTTCTGCCAAAGCGTCAAGGTCACCTTGGCGCTGGCCGACGCGGGCAGCGATGCGTAGAACGAGCCGGCGAGCAGCGCGGCGCTGAGAGCCGCGACGCCCCTGGTCCTTAGTTTCTTCACTGGTGATTCTCCCTTTCTCCCCCAAGATTCACCGTGAACCCTGGATTCTTGCGGATAACTCCTCAAGATCTACCCACCACCGGCTCCTCGAGCGAGGGGGAAACCCCCGCGGGCTGAGCCAAGAAGTCGAAATCGCACCCGAGCGGCGCCTGGGTGACGTGACGGCGATAGAGCGACACGTAGCCGCGCTCGCGGGGCACGCTCGCGGGCGCCACGTCGCGCGACGCCCACTCGGCCTCGTTGACGTCGGCGTAGAGCACGCCGGCGTCGGCGTCCACGACGATCTCGTCGCCGTCGCGCACGCGCGCGAGCGGTCCGCCCACCGCCGATTCGGGCGCGACGTGCAAGAACACGGTCCCGTAGCTCGTCCCCGACATGCGCGCGTCCGTCACGCGCACCATGTCCGAGACCCCGGCCGCGAGGAGGGGCTCGGGGATGGGCACCATGCCCCACTCGGGCATGCCCGGACCGCCGACCGGACCCGCGCCGCGCAGCACGAGTACCGCGTCGCGCGGACAGCTCGACGTCGCGCCGGTGCGCTCGTCGAGGTCAGCGGCCTCGATCACGTAGGCCGGTCCGCGATGAGAGAGCAGATCCGCGCTCGCGGCGCTGCGCTTGATCAGTGCCCCATCGGGGGCGAGGTTGCCGCGCACGACGCGAAAGGCTCCCGCGGCGTCCACCGGGTCGTCGAGGCTCCGCACGACGCCACGCGCCTCTCCCGCGGCGTCTTGGACCTCTCTCGTCGTGCGCCCGTCGGCGAGTACGACCGAAGGTTCGAGCAGGTCGCCGAGGGCCGACATCACGGTGGGCACGCCGCCACTCGCGTCGAGGTCTTCCATCAACGCGCCACCCGAGGGCTCGACGTCGACGATCACCGGCACTCGCCGTGACGTCGCGTCGACGTCATCGAGGGAGAGTGCGTGGCCGAGTCGCGCGGCCATGGCCGTGAGGTGGATGATCGCGTTGGTGGATCCGCCCACGGCGGCGAGGCTCGTGAGGGCGTTCGTCACGCTGGCGCTCGTGACCTGGCCTGACGCGCTCGCACCCGCGCGCACGAGTTCAACGATGCGAGCGCCCACGCGCCGAGCGATGTCGAGGTGGCGCGCGTCGCCCGCGGGCACCGACGTCGAGCCCGGCCAGGCGAGGCCCAGGGCTTCGGCGATCACGCCCATCGACGAGGCCGTTCCCATCGTGTTGCACGTCCCGCGCCCCAGCGTCAGCGCGGCCTCGAAGTCGGCCCACTCCTCGTCGGTGGTCTCGCCACGGCGGCGCCGGTCCCACTGGCGCCACAGGTCCGTGCCCGTGCCCACGCGCCGACCCTGGAAGGTGGCGACCGGCCGCGGTCCGGCGACCACCAAGAGCACCGGCAGGTTGGTCGAGAACGCGCCCATCAGCGCGCCGGGCACCGACTTGTCGCAGGCCGCGAGCACGACGATGCCGTCGAGGGGCTGACTGCGCAGGGACTCCTCGACGTCCATGGCGAGCAGGTTGCGATAGAGCATCGCGGTGGGCTTCATGAGGTCTTCGCCCAGGGAGATGACCGGGAACTCCAGCGCGAGACCACCGGCCGCGTCGATGCCGTCGCGCAGGGGCGCCACGAGCTCGGCGAGCGGCTGATTGCACGGGTTGAGATCGCTCGAGGACGTGGCTAGGCCGATCAGGGGCCGGCCCCCCTCGCGCGTCACCGGCGAGCCGGCCATGCGCAGGGCGACGCGGCTGTCGAGGGCGACCTCGTCGTCGCCTCGCACCCAGCGGTCGCTGCGCAGACTCACGGCTCGGGCACTCCAATACCTTCGGCACCGGGCTTAGATGTGACGAGGTCCACTCCCGAGAGTTCCAGCCACTCGAGGGCGAGTTGGGCGCGACGCACCTTCTCGCGCACGTTGCCCACGACCGCGTCGACGAGGTGGCCGCCCGCGGGGTAGACCGCGCGCGCGTTGCGCAGGCCGAACTTCGCGTACAGCGGCGCCGCGACGAGTGCGATCTCGGCGAGCTCGTGGCCGCGCACGACGCCGCCGAGGGAGTCGGGAGCCTCAAGGTAGAGATCAATGGGCGCCTCGGAGAGGGCGCGCAGTTCTGCGAGGTCCTCCAAGGTCACGTCACTGGGCACGTTCACCGTGGTCCCCCCGAGGGCGACGAGCTGGCGAAAGCTCACCGCGTTCGAGGGCGCCAGCACCGCCGAGATCTTCCAGACGATCGACGCCGGCAATTCGCCGTCGCGCTGCATCGCCGCGAGGATCTCCATGAGTCCCGTGTCGGCGATGAGAAAGCCGCGAATGCCCGCGTCGACGGCGCGTACGACGTCCTCGATCGCGTAGCGCAACTGGTGCGAGCCGCGCAGGCGGCCCGAGAGCAGTAGCCCGTCGGGCGAGCGCACGGCCCCGCCGATGCCGAACTCCTCGCGCGGGCCTATGAACAAGTTGACTTCGAGACCCTCGTCAGCGCCGATGCGCGCCATCTCACGAAGGTCCTCCTGGGTCAACAACATGGCGCCGCTGCCCTGGGAGACGCGGTGCACGGTGACATTGCGCGCGCGGGCCTCGTCCACGACCGCACGCAGGGCCAGCGGGTTCTCGACGCTCGGGATCTCGATGCGATAGTGAGCGCCGTCGGCGAAGCGCGCGGCGCTCGGCGGCGTTCCGTTGACCAGTTCCCCGACGTGGCGACGCATCGCGGCGGTACCTCGCGGACTTCCCTCACCGTAGGACATCGTCTTCCTTTCTCACCGATTTGCTTTGATCAGTACGCCGTGGCCCGTGCCGTTCGCGTTCGCGGGCCACTGCGCGCTCGGCGTGACCAGTTCGATCTCGGTCTCACCGACCACGTACGTGTCTTCGACTTTGGCTCCGCCCGAGAGACTCGGGTTCCAGGCGACCGCGCTGCCCGCGGTGCGCGTGAGGTGCCAGAAGGGGTCTGTGCGCTGACCCGGCGCGAGTTCGAACTCGCGCTGTTCGAAGCCAATGGGACCACCTTGAAAGTGTTCGCGCCACGCTCCCGCGTGACCGGCGTGCTCGTAGGCGCGCTCGAGCGCCTCAATGGTCTCGCCCCACGTGCCCCCCGGCAGCGACGCCGAGAGAACCGACTGCTCGATGGCCTCGAGTTCGCCCACTCGCCGCACGATCTCGTCATCGGCGCGGGCCACGCTCAGTCGCGTCGCCGCGGCGTGCAGGCCCGCGCGCCGGGCCACCACGACGACCATCAGCGCCTCACTCACGACGTCGCCCACCGCGAGGGGGTGTCGTAGGCGGCGCAACCGCTCGTCACCACCGACGATGAGACACACGGGCGCGGCGCCTTCTCGCACCAGCGCGGCGCTGACGACAGCGGCCACGTCGTAGTCGCGGGTCACCCCCGGCGTCCAGGCGTCGACACCCTCGGCGAGGGCTTGACCCACCAGGTTTCCCAGGTCTCGCAGTTCGTCTCGTTCGGGGGCGCTGAGTGACACGCGCGCGGTCACCACGTCGACGCTCGCGTTCTGGCCGAAGCCGTCGCGGTCGCTCAGCATCTCATCGAGCGCGCAACCCGCGAAGTCACTGGCCACGGCCCGTGCGGCGTCCGCGTCGTACCAGGGCACCGTCAGCAACTCCCAGCCCAGCTCGGTGACGCGAAAGTCGCGCTCGAGGCGTGGCGCCTCGATCTCACTCGTGATGAGAGCGGCGCGGTCGGGAGTGTCAACGCACCACACGGGATCACTCGACGCGCTGAGATCGATCGGATCAGAGAGACCGCCACTTCGCCAGTTCACTCCGCCCGGCCTCGTCAACACCAGAGCGCGCGCGTCACGGCGCGCGATCACCTCGCGGACGCGTGAACGCGCGACCGCCGATCTCTCACCGATACGTAACCATCTGTTCGGCAATACAAAACTGGTGTCGGTAGTAATGACACCATAAAACCATGAAATGAAGGACTGGTCAAGCAGTTAACACAGAATTATCGGAATTACAGTATACTGTTGTGTAATGCCGAAACTTGCCAGCCCACCGGAAACCGAGCGCTACCAAGTGCAGTCCGTCGCGCGCGCCCTCTCGATACTCAACATGATCGCTGACTCGGGTCCGCGCGGACTCAACGTCACCGAGATGGCCGACGTCCTCGGAGTCGCCAAGAGCACCGCCCTCGCGCTCGCGCGCACGCTCACGTCCGCGGGCTACCTACGCGCGGTCGATCCCGGTCCGCGTTACGTCCTCGGACTGACCCTGCTGCGCCTGGGCGACCTCGTGGGTCAGCAGACGTCAATCGCCGAGGTGGGCCTGCCGGTGCTGCGCGACCTCGCGAGCACGACGGGCATGACGGCGCGACTGGCGATCAGCCAGAACGGCTACCCCGTCTTCGTCGAACGCATCGATGGCTCGGGATCGATTCGCTTCCACGCGCCCCTCGGTCAGCGCGAGCAGCCCCACGCGACCGCGGCGGGCAAGGCCATTCTCGCGCACCTACCGAGCGAGGAAGTCAGCGCGATCCTCGCCGAGTCGGGCCTCACGCGCTACACCGCCAATACGGTCACCGACCCCGACGAGTTGCGTGCCGAGTTGGCCCGCGTGCGCTCGGTCGGCTTCGCCGTCGACGACGAGGAGGAGGCCGAGGGTGTGTTCTGCGCCGGCGCGCCCGTCTTTGATCACCAGGGCAACGTGGTGGGCGCCCTCAGCGTCACGGGCCTCAAGGTGGACGTCTCACTACACGACGTCCAGCGCCTGGGCACCTTGGTGCACGACGCCGCGGGACGACTCACCTCCCTCTTGCGAGGCGTCGAACCGGGGAGCCGTCGATGAGAGCCTTCGTCGTCGAGACGAGCGCGGGCGTGACCGACTGGCCCGCACCCGAGGCGGCGGCGGGCGAGGTCTTGGTCGAGCCGATACTCGTGGGCGTGTGCGGCACCGACCTCGAGATCATTGACCACACGATCGACCCGGCCTACGTGCGCTACCCCCTCGTCATTGGACACGAGTGGGTGGGACGTCTCGCCCACGACCACGACCGACTCGGCGTAGCAGGCACACGCGTCGTCGTCGAGGGCATCATCGCCTGTGGCGACTGTGACGCGTGTCGCCGTGGCGACACCAATCGCTGTGCGACCTACGACGAGATCGGCTTCACGCGCGCCGGCGCACTCGCCGAGCTCGTGAGCGTCCCCGCGGACGTCGTCCACCCTCTCGCGGCGTCGGTCAGCGACGAGGACGCCGTCCTGGTCGAACCCATGGCGGTCGTCTGGCGAGCCCTCACCCGGATTCCCGTCGCCGCGGGCGCGAGCGTCGCCGTCGTGGGTGACGGCACCGTCGCCCTCCTCGCCGCGCACCTGTCACGTCTGCTCTCGCCCGCACAGGTCGTCGTGGTGGGTCGCCGCGAGGCCCAACGCGCCCTCGCCGTGGCCGCGGGCGCGGATGAGTTCGTCACGACGCCCCCCTCGACGACGTTCGATCTCGTCATCGAGGCCGCGGGCGTGGCCGCGGCGGTCAGTGACGCCCTCGCCCTCGCCGCGCGCGGCGCCCAAGTCATTTGGCTCGGACTCCCCGCGCACGGCACGACCATCGCGGTGGCGCCCGACGACGTCGTGAACAACGACCTCATCATCCAGGGCAGCTTCTCCTACACGCGTCGCGCGTGGGCGCAGGTCGTCGAGCGGGTGAACCGCGGCGAACTCACCCCCTCCTTTCTGGTTACGCACCGCTTCGGTCTCGAGGACGCCGCCGAGGCGATTCGCGCTCTGCGCGCCCCGGCCGACGAATCCCTCGCGCGAGGAAAAGTGGTCGTTCGCGTCAGGGACTAGAGGCGCCGCGGCGCCTCATTGAACTTCGACACGTCGCGTCGCGCTGACGAGGAGAACACCGAAGCTCACGCCGGTGACGAGTTGCGCGAGAAACAAGATGTGCAAGATGGCCGCGAAGTCGATGACGCCGAGCACTAGCCCGGCTAGCTCGGCCCCGAGCCACCAGCGCGCAGCCGTGCGACCTTCGACGTGTGGAAAGAGCCACAGTGCGCCGAGCGGCTCAAAGAGCATTAGCGAAATTCCCACCACCATGTGCACGTGCTTGAGAGGCGCGTTGAGCGTGTAGCCGTAGGTGCTCGCCAGGGCGAGCAAGTTGAGAATGCCGTAGGTCACGAGCAGGACGCGCAGCCTCAGACGTGGCGTCGACGTACCTTCGAGATGCCGCGCGGCGACGAAGGTGAGAAGGGCACAGACGCTAAAGGCCAGGGAGTAGGGAACGGCCGTCTTGATATGAACCCCGTAGTTGCTCAGCCCCGCCTCGTTCCACTTGAGCACCATCCCCGGCTGAAGTGATATGCACAGCGCGAGAAAGAGGGCCAAGCTCAGCTGAGCGTAGAGCACGCTCGAAGACGCGCGCCCTCTCACGAGCGACACCTCGGTCGCCCACTACGGACGACGAGAACGTGAGTCGAGCCTCGTCCGACGCTCACGACACGCACCGTCGTCTCACGTGTCTGACAGTTAGCGCCGCCAGAAAAAGAGATGCGTCACTCCGCTCGGGCTCGGTACCTTTTCTAAGTAGAAGCGGTCGACGAGTTCATCGGGACTGTCCCACAGTCTTTCGCCGCGACCAAGTTCGATGGGCGCAACCGCGATATGCATTTGGTCGATGAGATCAGCGTCGAGAAACTCGCGCACCGTGGCGACGCCGCCGCCGAGGCGCACGTCTTTGCCATCGGCCGCCTCAAACGCCCGCGCGAGTGCATCCTGGGGCGACGCGTCAATAAAATGGAACGTCGTGTCCCCCAAGGCAATTGAAGGGCGCACATGATGCGTGAGGACGAACACCGGCGTGTGGAACGGCGTGTCGTCGCCCCACCACCCCTCCCAGTCGAAGTTTTCCCACGGTCCGCGCTGGGGGCCAAACTTATTGCGCCCCATAATTTCGGCACCAATGTTCCGGGTGAAGTCGCGAGTGCAGAAGTCGTCAAGTCCGAACGTTCCCCCCGGTTCGGTTCGATTGACCCAGTGCGCGGTAGCTTCAGCCCACGAGAAGAGCTCGGCGGGCTTTGCGTGACCGAATGGGTGCTCGAGACTCTGCCCCTCACCGGAGCCGTAGCCATCGCTCGACACCATGAAATTGTGCACACGGAGCGCCTGCGTCATTGGATGCCTTCCCGTTCACGCAATAGTTTGTGAAGTCCTACCACATCCCAAAACGAGCTGCCCAAAGTCTGGGGTCTAGAACTATTGGACCCCACACGGGGTTCAGCCCGACGGGTGCACCTTGGGTCACACAATGAGAACCAGCGCCTCAACGTCCACGGCACGCCATTAGGAAGGGCGCGATACAGGATGCTGGCGACGCCGAGATAGAAACTTTTGTCCTGAGAAGGTCCGAGTAACGACCGTTGGGATTCGCAGGCGGTCAAGGGCGTCGAATATTGGTGATATAGCAGATATGTACTATAATGACTTCATGGTGAGTGGAGATCTAATCAAAGAAGCTCGATTACGTGCCGGACTGACGCAAGCCGAATTGGGCGCACGCCTCGGAAAATCGCAGTCTGTGATAGCCCGCTGGGAACGCGATGACGTATCACCAAGTCTTGAGACTTTGCGCGAAGTCGTGCGCGCATGTGGATTAGATCTCACGTTCTTCATGTCCAAGTTTGATGACTCGAATGTGACGATCATTGATCAACATCTTCGAATGACGCCGGCCGAACGATTTGCCGATCTCATGGCACGCGTCCGATTCCACGAACGACGTGAACAACAAGGAGCGAGTCTTCATGAATGAAATCGTCCCGTATCGTCCCGACGAAATTCTCGAAGTCCTCGAACGACACCGAGTGCTCTACGTCGTCATCGGCGGACTTGCGGCCGAACTTCGCGGATCACCCTACGTCACACGCGACGTTGACGTCACGCCTGCTCGAACCCGTGAAAACTTCACGAGGCTTGCGGCTGCACTGAGGGAACTCAACGCAAGACTTCGGATTCCAGATATGGAAGAACCATTGGAAGTGCCACTCGACGAGAGATCATTTGAGCAGGGCACAACCTGGACGTACGTGACGAAACACGGATACCTGGACATCGCCCTTCTTCCAGATGGCACGCGCGGCTACGACGATCTTCGTCGTTCCGCCACTAGAGAGCAACTTACAGACACCGTGACGATCTTCGTTGCCGCCCTCGCTGACGTAATCCGCTCCAAAGAGGCGGCCGGGCGCGAAAAGGATCGCGCAGTACTCCCAATTCTTCGCCAGGTTCTCGAACGCTCACGTAAGAAAGAGCGCGATAATCCCGGGACGGAACTTTAGCCTCCAGAACTCAAGACCTTCGCGCCCAACATTGAGACGTCGACGAGACGGCCGAACAATGAGCCGCCTGTCCTACGGAGTGGAGGTGATGGGATTCGAACCCACTGCCTCTACATTGCGAACGTAGCGCTCTACCAATTGAGCTACACCCCCGCGGGATCACCAGTTTATCCCAGGGCGTAGCGAGCCGGTGTCGCGTGGGTCCAACCCGACGCCTCCCATGAGTCGTCGTCGTCGTACGCGGTCTCCAGTCGTGCGCCGGGGAAACCGTCGCGGGGCCCGCGCCCGGCGTCGCGCTCGCCACGGCGCAACGGCTCGACGTGCGCGAGGTGGGCCTCAGGACGCGCCAGGCCCACCGTGGACTGCGCGAGGAAGCCCTGGCTCAGTGCGAAAAGTGCCAGCGCCACGTAGGCCACGTCGGCGAGCCAGGTCAGCATCGCCACGTCAAAGACCAGCGAGGCGCCCGACACGAACGCCGCCCCGGTCGCCACCACCGTCGCGAGTGCGAGGCGCGTCACCATCACGCGCCGACGCCGACGCATCGAGCGCGCGGGACGAAGGGGTTCAACCACGTCCTCAACGGGGATCGTGCGCGGTACCGCCGAGTACGCGCTCGCGTACCGATTGGCCGAGGCACTCACTCTCTCGCGAGGCTCGGATTCGCGACGTTCGTAGTCGTAGTCCTCACTCCACTCGTGCCAGGACTGGCGCGACTCAAGCGAGGAGTACGTGTCGCCCTCTTTGACGACCGTGAGGCGCGGGCGCGCCGCGAGCGGCTCACGCTGGCTGACGTAGGTCTCGGGGTAGGCCACGCGCACCGGCTCTTCGAGACGGTAGGCGGGCTCGACGGTGTAGCCCTGACGGCTGAGGACTTCGTGCTCCGCGTGGAAATGCTCGATGGAACGGTCCGATCCCATGTCGCGAATCTTTCGCACCGCCACCGGGGTCAAGAACGCGATCCACGCCAGAGCGAGGACTACCAGGATCATTCGGCGAACTCCCCAAGTAATCCACGTGACATTGCCGTCAAATGTACCGCCGACGTTTCACCTTTTGGTGGATATCACGCCTCGTGGAGGCCGCATTCCATCGTGTCGGAACCCGCCCAGCGTCCCGAGCGACGATCGGATCCATCGAGGGGCTTCTGGGTGACGGCGGCGCAGCCAATGGAGGCGTAGCCCTCTCGCCACAGTGGATGGGTCGCGAGGTTGTTCGCCGCGAGGTAGTAACTCACGTCCTCGTCGCTCCACGACGCGAGCGGATTCACCTTCACGAGAGAGAACTTCTCATCCCACGACACGACAGGCATCGCGGCTCGCGTCGAAGCGTCCACGCGCTTGACCGCGGTAATCCACGCGTCGCGACCTTCCAGTGCGCCGCGAAGCGGCTCGACCTTGCGCGCGGCGCAGCAGCCGGCGTCGCCACAGCGTGGCGCGAGCGCCGGCGCGTTCGTCTCGACCAGGTTGAGCGACCAGTCGCGCGAGACGCTCGCCACGAAGTCGAGCGTCTCGGGAAAGTGTCCACCGGTGTTGAGAAACACGATGGGCGTCTCGGGACGCACCTGGTGAACCAGGTGCAAGAGCGCGAGGTCCTCGAACGAGCACGCCATAGCCACGTCGTCGTACTGAGCGAACGTCCACTCGAGGATTCCGAGGGGGCTCTCGTGCTCGAGGCGCTGCGCCGCGCGCGCGAGATGCTCTAGTAGTCTTGGCTCTGCTGAAATCATGGGTCTCCCGAGGTATCTCTACTATAATCTAGTGGATTAATAGAGTATCCCGGGAGTTCCCTTAGTCATGACTGTCACCCCTCTGCGCACTCATCCCTCACTCGACCACCTCGACGCCCTCGAATCTCAGGCCGTCTTCATCTTGCGCGAGGTCGCGGCGGAGTGCGAGCGGCCGGTCCTCCTCTTTTCCGGCGGCAAGGACTCCGCGGTGCTCTTGCACCTCGCGGTCAAGGCCTTCAGCCCCCAGCGACTGCCCTTTCCCGTCATGCACGTCGACACCGGACAGAACTTCCCCGAGGTGCTCGAGTTTCGCGACCGCACCGTCGAGCGTCTCGGCGCACGCCTGGTCGTCGCGCGCGTGCAGGACTCCATCGACCGCGGACGCGTCGTCGATCCCGGCCCCCTCGGCAGTCGCAATCGACTCCAGAGCGTGACCCTGCTCGACGCCATCACCGAGCACGGATTCGACGCCGCCTTCGGTGGCGCGCGCCGCGACGAGGACAAGGCCCGCGCCAAGGAGCGCATCTTGTCGTTTCGCAATGGATTCGGTCAGTGGGATCCCCGTGCGCAGCGGCCCGAACTCTGGCAGCTCTACCAGGGCCGGGTCAACCACGGCGAGCACCTGCGGGCCTTTCCCCTCTCGGACTGGACCGAGCTCGACATCTGGCAGTACATCGAACGCGAGCAGATGGCCCTGCCCTCGATCTACTTCGCGCACCAGCGCGAGGTACTGAAGCGCGATTCGATGTGGCTGGCGGTGGGACCTCACGTGGTCCCGCGCGAGGGCGAGGTGACCGAGTGGCGCTCCGTGCGCTTTCGCACCGTGGGCGACGCGAACTGCACGGGCGCCGTTGAGTCAGACGCCGACACCCTCGCGGCCATCGTCCACGAGGTCGCCGTGGCGAACGTCTCCGAGCGTGGCGCCACGCGCGCCGACGACCGTTTCAGCGAGACCGCCATGGAGGACCGAAAGCGCGAGGGCTACTTCTAGTGAGCGACTCCACCAAAGATCTCCTGCGACTGGCCACGATCGGCTCGGTCGATGACGGCAAGTCGACCTTGATCGGTCGACTGCTCGTAGACACCCGTCAACTCTTTGACGATCAGCTCGACGCCGTCGCGCACGCCTCACAGAAGCGCGGCGTGGGCGACCTCGACCTGAGCTTCGTCACCGACGGCCTGCGCGCCGAGCGCGAGCAGGGCATCACGATCGACGTCGCGTATCGCTACGCGGCCACGCCCACACGCAAGTTCATCATCGCCGACTGCCCGGGCCACGTGCAGTACACGCGCAACATGGCCACGGGCGCCTCGACCGCCGACCTCGCGCTCGTCGTCGTTGACGTCAATCACGGGCTCAAGGAGCAGACCCGTCGCCACCTCGTGATCGCCGCCCTCTTGGGCGTGCGCAGCCTCGTGGTGGCGGTGAACAAGATGGACACCGTCAACTGGTCCCCCACCGCGTACCAGAGCGTCGTCGACGAGGTCGACACGATCGCGGGCGAGTTGGGATTCGCGAACCACGTCTGCGTGCCGGTCTCGGCCCTTCTCGGCGACAACGTCGTCGACGTCTCGCCGGTGAGCGCCTGGTACGAGGGGCCGAGCGTGCTCGGCGCCCTCGAGGTCGCGGACGCGGGCGTGTGGGAGAGCGCGGGCGCGCCCCGCCTGCCCATCCAGTGGGTCCTACGCCAAGACGGAGGCGGGCGCACCTACGCCGGCATGATGAACGGCGGCACCCTCCTCGTCGGTGACACTCTGACGCTGCTGCCCGCCGGTGTCGCCACGACGGTCACCTCGATTCGCGCCGGGTCGGGCGAGCGCGAGGACGCGGTGGCGGGCCTCTCGGTGGACGTCGCCCTCGCCGAGGACACCGACGCGGGCCGCGGGGACCTACTCGCAGCCGCCCCCCTGCCGCGGGTGACCCGTGAGCTCGACGCGACGATCTGTTGGTTCGGCGACGCGCCCCTCGAGGCGGGTCAACGCCTGCGGGTCAAGCACACGACGCGCTCAACGCCCGCGCGCGTCGTCTCACTCGACGGAGTCATCGACATCACGACGCTCAACGTCGAGTCGACGCGCGAGCTCTCGACGAACGAGATCGGCCTCGCCCGCCTGGCCACGGCCGACGCGCTCGCCGTCGACGACTACCGCGACAACCGGGTGACCGGCAGTTTCGTGTTGATCGACGAGGTCACCAACGCGACAGTGGCCGCCGGCATGGTGGGACGCGCGTCATTTCTCGACTAGGCGTTCTCCGCACTTTCTGACGGCGACCTCGAGACACGCTCCCGGACCCCGCGTGTTCGTCAGCGTCAGAATTGGATCAGCATCGCGAGTAGGGCGAGCGCGATCAGGACGAGCAACGTGTCGATCGAGCGCACGAGCTGGCGACCGCGCGCGGGCGACGCCACGCCGTCGTGGTTGATGACTTCGGCGACGACTCGCTCGAGGGGCAGGGTGCGCGCCTCGAGATGTCCGGCGCCGGCGAGGTAGCACAGGATCCCCACGCCGATCCACGGGCGCGTGAGCGACACGTCGCTGGTGCCCGAGAGTGACATCGCCAGACCCGTGAGGGGCAACAGGTGCATGAGGCGCGCGGCCCAGTTGCGCCGCTGAGGAAAGCGCGCGCGCTGGACGGTCTCGTCCGCGCCGCTCGCGATTTGCCTCGCGCTCGCGCGCATCGCGACGAGCACCGTGAGCGTCGCGATCGCCGCGACGACGTGGACTAAGAAGAGGAGGTCGTAGCCGACCGAGACGCCAATCATGGCTCCGAGAGTAACGTCTCTGCCGCGCGGTAGGGATCCGTGCGGCCCGCGACGATCTCCTCGAGGGCACGCTCGTAGGCCTCACCGTGGGCGAGCTCGCGCACGCGCGCGCGCAGCGACGCCGCGATGACCGCGTCGAGCTCGCGCGCGGCCTGGGCGCGACGGTGTCCCTCGAGGCGCCCGTCGGCGAGGAAGTCCGCGTGCGCGCCCAACGCCTCGAGGAGCGAGTCGATCCCCGTCGCACTCGTCGCGATGGTCTCGAGGATCGGCGGGCGCCACTCGTAGGGTCCGCCGAGGTCGAGCATCTGCTCGAGGTCGCGTCGCGTCTCGGCGACGCCCGCGCGATCGGCCTTGTTGATCACGAAGACGTCCGCTACCTCGAGCAGCCCCGCCTTGTTCGCCTGCATGGCGTCGCCCCACCCGGGGTTCGTCACGACAACCGTCGTGTCGGCGGCCGAGGCCACGTCGACTTCCATCTGTCCCACGCCGACGGTCTCCACGAGAGCGAGGGCGAAACCCGCCGCTCCGAGCACGCGCAGGGCGTCGGGCACGGCGAGGCTGAGCCCGCCGAGGTGCCCTCGCGTGGCCATCGAGCGGATGAAGACCGCGTCGTTGGTCGCGTGGGACTGCATGCGGATGCGGTCGCCGAGAATGGCCCCACCCGAGAACGGCGACGAGGGATCCACGCAGAGCACGCCGAGCTCGTCAAAGCGCACGGGCCCCAGGTCGCCGCGCGCGAGCAGCGCGCTGATCAGCGCGTCGGTGAGCGTGGACTTGCCGGCCCCCGGCGGACCCGTGAGCCCCACCACGTAGGGGGCGGGGACCGCGTAGGCGCGCGCGGCAACCGCGCGCTGGTTTGGGCCACCGGACTCGACGTAGGTGAGCAGTCGAGCGAGCGCGGTACGCGAGCCCGTCGCCGCCGCATCCATCAGCTCGTCGGGGTCGCGCGAGATCACGCGAACTCCACCTGAGCCCCGAGGGCGCGCAGGTGTCCCACGAAGTCCTCGTAGCCGCGCGCGATGTGCTCGTAGCCGCCCACGCGCGTCTCTCCGGTGGCCACCAGTCCCGCGAGGGCGAGGGCCGCCGCCGCGCGGATGTCACCGCCGCGCACCTCGGTGCCGCTCAGGTGCGTGACACCGCGAACGACGGCGTGGTGCCCGGCGGTCTGGATATCCGCGCCCAGGCGAATGAGCTCGTCGACGTAGCGAAAGCGCCCGCTAAAGAGGTTCTCGGTCACCACCGAGACGCCGTCGGCGACCGAGAGGACCGTGGTGACGAGTGGCTTGTAGTCCGTCGCCACGCCGGGGTAGGGCAACGTGGCCACGTCACAGGCGCGCGGGCGAACGGGACCGCGCAGCGCGATACCGGGGCCAGTCACATCGAGCGTCGCTCCCATCGCCGCGAACTTTCGCAGCAGCATCTCCATGTGGTCGCTTCTCGCGTCGTTCACGCGCACCTCGCCGGCGCTGATGAGGCCCGCGGCGAGGTACGTGGCGGCCACCACGCGGTCACAGATCACCTCGTGACGCGCGGGCGAGAGTTCACTGACGCCATCGATGGTGAGCCGCGACGTGCCCAGGCCCTCGATGCGCGCGCCCATCGCGATGAGTTGACGACCGAGGTCTTCGACTTCGGGTTCGCGCGCCGCGTTGTCGATCACCGAGCGACCCTCGGCGAGCACGCAGGCCATCATGAGGTTGTCCGTGGCGGTGTGGCTGGGGTACTCGAGGGTGATGCGCGTCGCGCGCAGGCGCGCGCGCGTCACGCGCGCGCGAATCGACATGCGGTCGTTCTCAAAGACCGCGCCCATCGCGCCCAGGCCCTCGGTGTGAAAGTTGATCGGCCGCTGGCCGAAGTCGTCCCCGCCGGGTAGCGCCATGGACGCCTCGCCACAGCGCGCGAGCAACGGACCGAGGACGACGATGGAGGCCCGCATCGCCTCGAAGAGGTGCGCCGGCGCGATGGGGTGCAGGTCACCCGCCGCGGGCACGTCGATAACGAGCTCGTGCGCGCGCGGCGAGGTCACCGAGCATCCCAGGGCCACCAGCAACTCGCCCATCACGACGACGTCGGTGATGTCGGGCACGTTCAGAAGCTCGTGGCGCCCACTGGCCAGCAGACAGGCCGCCATTTGCTTGAGTACCGCGTTCTTGGCGCCGTGCGCGCTGACCTCGCCCGCGAGGGGGCCCGCGGACTTGATCAGCAGAAAACTCACCCCTTCAGTATGGCCGAGACGGGCTCCAGGTCCGAGAGGAGCGGGGCGCCCGGGGTAATGTTTCCTCGTGCAACCCCCCTCGCGGCCGGACCGCAACATCGCGCTGGAACTCATTCGCGTCACGGAGGCGGCGGCCATCGCGGCCGCCCGCTGGGCCGGTCGCGGCGACAAGAACGCCGCCGACGGCGCGGCCGTGGACGCCATGCGCTTCGTTCTCGGCGGCGTGGCGATGGACGGCATCGTCGTCATCGGCGAGGGTGAGAAGGACGAGGCGCCGATGCTCTTTAACGGCGAGCACATCGGCGACGGGCGCCCGCCCCAGGTCGACGTCGCGGTCGATCCCATCGACGGCACCACGCTCACCGCCATGGGTCGCAATGGCGCTCTCTCGGTCATCGCGCTCGCCGAGCGCGGCACCATGTTCAACCCGGGCCCGTGCGTCTACATGCAGAAGGTCGCGGTGGGCCCGCGCGGTCGCGGCTCGATCGACATCAACGCCTCGGTCACCGAGAACCTCCAGGAGCTCTCGCGCCGTCTCAAGAAGCCCGTCCAGGAGATGGGCGTCGTGATCTTGGACCGCCCGCGCCACGACGAGCTCATCGCCGAGGTGCGCGAGGCCGGGGCGCGCATCCTGCTGATCTCCGACGGCGACGTCGCCGGCGCGATCGCCACGGGCTGGCCCAACTCGGGCGTCGACGTCCTCTTCGGCGTGGGTGGCACCCCCGAGGGCGTGATCGCCGCGGCCGCGATCAAGGGCCTCGGCGGCGAGATCCAGGGCATTCTGCACCCGCGCAACGACGACGAGCGAGCGGCCGCCGAAGCGCTCGGCTACGACCTCTCGCGCGTGCTGACAACCGACGACCTCGTCGCGAGCGAGGACTGCTTCTTCGCCGCGACCGCGATCACCGACGGTGACTTCTTGCGCGGCGTGCGCTTCTTTGACTTCGGCGCGACGACGCAGTCCCTCGTCGTGCGCTCGGGATCGGGCACCGTGCGCACCGTGGAAACCTTCCACCGCCACGACAAGTTGGCCGAGTTCACGAACGCCGGCTTCTAGGCCCGTTGCGCGCCGGCGCGCCGTGCCCTAGTCTCCGCCCTAGGGAGCAGACCGACGGGGGGAAGACATGTTCGTACGAGATCTGCTGGCGGTCAAGGGTCGCGACGTCGCGACCATCTCAATGGAGAGGACGGTGGGCGACGCGATCGCGATGCTGCGCGAGCGCGACATCGGCGCGGTGGTCGTGACCGGTGGCCAGGGCCCGCTCGCGGGCATCCTCTCCGAGCGCGACGTCGTGCGCGCCCTCGTGGGCCACGGCGCGACCACACTCGAGTTACCCGTCTCCACGTTGATGAGTGCGACCGTCACCACCTGCACCCAGGACACGTCGCTCAACGACCTCATGGCCACGATGACCGACCGGCACATCCGTCACGTCCCCGTGCTCGACGAGGGCCGCCTGGCGGGCCTCGTGTCGATCGGCGACGTCGTCAAGGCTCGCGTCGACGAACTCGAGGCCGTGCGACGCGAGCTGCTGGACTACGTGAACGCCCGCTAGCTACTTCGCCGCCGCGCGCAGGCGCAACTCGGCGCGCGCGAGGGCCGCGTGCGCGGCCAGGTGGGGCGCGTGGTCGTCGGGGTTGGCCTGGGTGGCCGAGGCCAGTTCGATCTCCAGGCGTTCCTTCGCCGCGCTGGCGCGCGCCACGTCGATGTCCGCGACGTTCTCGGCGACGCCGGCGAGCACCGTGGCCAGGGTCACGCCCTCGAGCGCACTCGCGATCTGGAAGTAGCCGCCGTGGACCGCGAAGGCAATTTCGCCCTCGGCGGTCTGCACGCGCACGACGCCGGGCACGACGTCGCCCACCGTGGCCGTGTGCCCGGGCAGCACCATGAACTCTCCGGCGCTCGAGCGCGCCACGAGCGACGTCGCCTCCCCGGCGAACAGCGCCGCCTCGGGGGTGACGATCTCGACCTGAAGGCTGGCCACGATCAGCTGTTCTCGAGCTCGTGCGCCTTACGCAGCACGCCCTCGGCCCCGCCGACGTTGAGGAACGCCTGCTCGGGGTAGGCGTCGAGGTCGCCCTTGATGAGGGCCTCGAAGGACTCGATCGTCTCTTCGACGGGCACGTAGATGCCGTCGATGCCGGTGAAGACCTTGGAGACGAACATCGGCTGGGACAAGAAGCGCTGAATCTTGCGCGCGCGCGTCACCGTGATGCGGTCGTCCTCGGAGAGCTCGTCGAGGCCCAGGATCGCGATGATGTCCTGGAGCTCTTTGTTGCGCTGGAGGACCTGCTGGACCTGACGGGCGACCGTGTAGTGGCGGTCCCCCACCACCTCGGGCGCGAGGATGTTCGACGTCGAGGTCAACGGGTCGACCGCCGGGTAGATGCCCAGGGCGGCGATCTGGCGGCTCAACTCCGTCGTCGCGTCGAGGTGGGTGAACGTCGTGAACGGCGCCGGGTCGGTGTAGTCGTCCGCGGGCACGTACACGGCCTGGAGCGAGGTGATCGAACGGCCCCTCGTCGAGGTGATGCGCTCCTGAAGCTCGCCCATCTCGTCGGCGAGCGTCGGCTGGTATCCCACGGCGCTGGGCATGCGCCCGAGCAGGGTGGAGACCTCCGAGCCGGCCTGGACGAAACGGAAGATGTTGTCCACGAAGAGCAGCACGTCCTGGTTCTTCACGTCGCGGAAGTACTCGGCCATCGTCAGGGCGGCCAGGGCGACGCGCAGGCGAACGCCCGGCGGCTCGTCCATCTGGCCATAGACCAGGGCCGCCTTCTCGATGACGCCGGACTCCTTCATCTCGAGCAAGAGGTCGGTGCCCTCGCGGGTGCGCTCGCCCACTCCGGCGAAGACCGAGACGCCACCGTGCTGGAGGGCCACGCGGTTGATCATCTCCATGATGAGAACCGTCTTGCCCACGCCGGCGCCGCCGAAGAGGCCAATCTTGCCACCCTGGACGTAGGGCTCGAGCAGGTCGATCACCTTGATGCCGGTCTCGAACATCTGCGCACGCGGCTCGAGCTGGTCGAAGGCCGGCGGATTGCGGTGGATCTCCCAGCGGTCCTCGACCGCGCCGATGTCGTCGGTGTCAAGAGGCTGGCCCAGGACGTTGAAGACGTGGCCCAGGACCGCGTCGCCCACCGGCACCGTGATGCCGCGTCCGGTCTGGCGAACGACGGCGCCGCGCACGAGTCCGTCGGTGGGCTTCATGCACACGCAGCGCACGCGGCCGTCACCGATCTGCTGAGCGACTTCGCCGACGACCGTGATGGTCACGCCGTCGAGCACCAGCTCCATCTCCACCGCGTGGTTGATCTCGGGCAACGAGTGCGGCGGGAACTCGACGTCGACCACCGGCCCGGCGATCGCGACGACGCGTCCCGTCTCCAGGTTGGTCCGTTCGGGTGCCATTGTCATTGCTATCTCACTTTCCCGAGCGGAGCGCTTCGGCGCCGCCCACGATTTCCATGATTTCGGTGGTGATCGAGTCCTGTCGGGCCCGGTTCATGATGCGCTTGAGTGTCTGGGCCAGATCGTCGGCGTTTTCGGTGGCCGCGGCCATCGCGCGCTGCTGGGAGATGTGAAAGCTCGCCGCCCCATCGAGCAGCGCGGTGAAGATCTCGCTCTCGAGAGCACGCGGGGCGAGGAAGAAGAGCAGCTCCTCGACGTCGGGCTCGAACTCGGTGTAGCCCACGAGCTTGTGGGTCGTCTCCTCGACGGGCGCCTCGGGCACCGTGAGAGGCAGCAGCTGGGAGACCTCGACGCGCTGGGAGGCCGAGGAGTGAAAGACGGTCGAGACGAGGAGGATCTGTTGGACCTCGCCGTCGATGAAGGGCGCCGCGACGACGCCCGCGACGTCGCGCGCGTCGGCGAAGTTCGGCCGGTCCGCGAAACCGACGAACGTCTCTTCGACCGCGAGGCCCCGGAAGCGAAAGAACGCCGCGGCCTTCTTGCCCACCGCGTAGAGGCGCACGGTCGTGCCGCTCGCCTGGAGTTCGCGCACGGTGCGCTCGGCCGCGCGCAGCGTCGAGGCGTTGTAGGCGCCCGAGAGCCCGCGGTCGCCGGTCACCACGAGCACCGAGGCGCTCGCCACGTGCTCGGGCTGGGTGAGGAGCTTCTTGGCCGCCACCGGGTCGCCCTTGGCGGCCTCGATGATGATGCGGCGCATGCCGTCGCGGTAGGGGCGATTGGCCGCGATGCGCGCCTGGGCGCGTGGAATCTGCGACGCGGCGATCAACTCCATCGCCTTGGTGATCTTGCGCGTGTTGTCCACCGACTTGATCCGTCGGCGGAGCACCCGCTCCTGTCCACCAGCCACGATTCTCCTTCCCTACGCCCTAGCGGCTGACGGCAAAGCCGTCGGCGAAGGCACGAAGCGCCGCGTCCATGGCGTCGGTGTCGGGCAGGACGCCAGTGGTGCGAATCTGCTCGAGCAGGTCGGCGTGACGGGCGCGAAACGCCGTCAACAGCTCGGCCTCGAAGCGACGAACGTCCGAGACGGGGATGGCGTCGAGCCAGCCACGCGAACCCGCGTAGAGCGCCACGACCTGCTCTTCCACCGGAATCGGCGCGTTGAGGCCCTGCTTTAAGAGCTCGGTCAGTCGGTAGCCGCGATCGAGCTGGGCCTGGGACGACTTGTCGAGCTCAGAGCCAAAGGTCGCGAAGCTCTCGAGGTCGCGGAACTGGGCGAGGTCGATCTTGAGCGTGCCAGCCACGGCGCGCATCGCCTTGATCTGGGCGGCACCACCCACGCGCGACACCGAGTTACCGACGTTGATCGCCGGGCGCACGCCGGAGTTGAAGAGGTCGGACTCGAGAAAGACCTGGCCGTCGGTGATCGAGATCACGTTGGTGGGGATATAGGCCGAGATGTCGCCGGCCTTGGTCTCGATGATCGGCAGGGCCGTCAGGGAGCCGCCGCCCATCTCGTCGGAGAGCTTCGCGGCGCGCTCGAGCAGGCGGCTGTGCAGGTAGAAGACGTCGCCGGGGTAGGCCTCGCGGCCCGGCGGGCGGCGCAGCAGCAGCGAGATCTGGCGGTACGCCTCGGCCTGCTTGGAGAGGTCGTCGTAGACCACGAGAGCGTGCTCGCCCTTGTCCATCCACTGCTGACCGATCGCGCAGCCGGCGTAGGGCGCGAGGAACTTAAAGGGCGCGGGGTCGCCCGCCGAGGCCACGACGACGACCGTGTAGTCGAGCGCGCCGTGGTCCTCGAGGATCTTGACGGTCTGGGCCACGGACGAGTTCTTCTGGCCAATGGCGACGTAGATGCACTTCACGCCCTGACCCTTTTGGTTCAGGATCGTGTCGATGGCCACGGTGGTCTTGCCCGTCTTGCGGTCGCCGATGATCAGCTCGCGCTGGCCGCGGCCGATCGGGGTCATCGCGTCGATGGCCTTGATGCCGGTCTGGAGGGGCTGGCTGACCGGCTGACGACCGATGATGCCCGGCGCCTGGACCTCCATGCGACGGGTCTCGGGGTTGACGAGGGGTCCCTTGCCGTCAATGGGCTCACCCAGGGCGCTCACCACGCGCCCGATCAGGGCGTCGCCCACGGGCATCGAGAGAATGCGCCCGGTGGCGCGCACGATCTGCTCTTCTTCGATCTTGTCAACCGAGCCGAGCACGACCGCACCGATGGTCTCCTCGTCGAGGTTCATCGCGAGTCCCACGGTGCCGTCTTCAAACTCGAGCAGCTCGTTCACCTTCGCCGAGGGCAGTCCCGAGACGCGCGCGATGCCGTCACCGACCTCCACCACGCGACCCACCTGCTCGGCGGCGACGGCCGGGTTGAAGTCGGTGACGTACTTCTTCAGTGCGTCCGTGATCTCGGTGGCGCTGATAGTGAGCTCTGTCATCACAGTGTCCTTTGGTTATTCGTTGCTAGAGAGGGCGGATTCGTACAGGTGGCCCTGCGCGAGCGAGTCGTGCAGCACGCCGAGGCGTCCGCGTGTGGTCGCGTCGAGACGCAGGTCGCCCACCTCCACCAAGACGCCTCCGAGCAGCGAGGCGTCATCGGCCTCGAGTAGCTCGACGGTGTGCCCGGTGAGAGCGGCGAGAGAGGTGGTGAGGTCCCGGCGACTCGCCTCGTCGAGGGGACGGGCGCTGCGCACCCGCGCGACGCGCCAGTCGTGGGCGCGCGCGACGAAGTCGACGAGGAAGTTGAGAGTACCCACGAGGTCGCGCGGACGGCCGCCGAGAACGACGAAGCGCGCGAGCGCGAGGGTCGTGGGGTCCACGCGGCCCTCGAGGAGCTGACTGGTGGCGCCCAGTCGCGCCAGGAGATCGGCGTCGCGGTCGAGCAGCAGACGTCGCAGGGCGTCGTTCGAGTCCACCGTCTGGGCCCAGGTGAAGAGCTGATCGCCGATCGTCGAGAAGTCCTCGGTCGGCGTGTCCTCGAGCAGAGCGTCGGCGAAGCCCGAGACACGCGCGCGCGAGGCGAGCAACGCCAGTCCCGGCAGGGAGAGATCGCCGGTCTCAGAGAACGTGCGTGCCATCACGGCCAGCTCGGCGAAGGAGTGGGCGACCTCCTGGGCGGCCACGCGGGCCGCCGCGTAGGTCGCGAGGCGTCGCGTCGTCGCCTCCACCTTGTCGACGAGCACGTCGTTGAGCACCTGGGCGCGCGTCGCGCCGCTGAGCGAGGTGTCGGCGAGGAAGCCGCGCAGGTCGGCGCGGGCGAGAACGGTCTGCTCGAGGGTGGTCAGCTCCCCGGCGACGCGCGAACGCTGCGCGTCGTCGAGCGCACCCAACAGCGCGCTGGCGAATCCTTCGAGCCGTGCCTGCATGATCAGTGGCCCGTCCCGCGCGTCTGCTCACCAATGGCGGCGACGGCCTCGCGCACGAGCTCCTGGTGGGCGCTCTGGTCGACCTCTCGTCCGACGATGGTGGCCACGAGGTCAAAGACGATCTCGCCGATGCGCGCCGACGCCTCGTCGACGGCGCGCTGGCGCGCCGCGGCGACTTCGACCTGGGCGGCGGCGACGATGCGCTCGTACTCGACCTGCGCGCGTCCCCCCGCCTCGGCCTTGACCTGGTCGGCCGTGGCCTGGGCGGCGCTGACGATCTCACGGGCGTTGTCGCGGGCCTCGTTGAGGATCCGCTGACGCTCGTCGTCAGACGCCGCGGCGTCGGCGCGCGCGGCGTCGGCGGCCTCGAGGGCGGTGCGGATCTTCTCCTGGCGCGCCTCGAGCGCCCCGTTGATCGGCGGCACGAGGTACTTGGTGACCACGAACAAGATCACCGCAACCACCACGAGCTCGACCACGAACGTCCCGTTGGGCAACAAGAACACGGACTCAGCGAACATCATCTCTTTAGACCTTCTTTCACGAAGCCGCCGGGTGGCGGCGTCTGGCTACTGCGCCTTGAAGACGTAGACGAAGACGACCATGAACAGCAGGTTGATGAAGTACATCGCCTCCACCAGACCCACGGTCAGGAAGAAGTACTGACGAGCCTTGTTCTCGATCTCGGGCTGACGGGCGATCGCGGCGATCGTCTGGCTACCGGCCAGGCCGTCACCAATGGCCGCACCGATGGCACCGCCACCGAGGGCCAGTCCACCGCCGACCAGCGCGCCAGCGACGCGTACCGCCGACCCGATGTCTGATGCATTTGCCATGTGTATTTTCCTCCTGGGTTGGGTTGCTACGAGGCCGTGAGGGCCCCGGTTGAGGCCGTGTCGTGCTCGTCGGCGTGATCGGTGCTCATCGCCATGCCGAAGTACAGAATCGTCAACAGCATGAAGATGAACGCCTGAATGGCGCCGATGAACAGGTCGAAGGGCTTCCAGATGATCTCGCCGAAGGGCACGACGTAAACCGGAAGCAGGGTGGTCATGACGAGGATCATGAGTCCGCCCGAGAAGATGTTGCCAAAGAGACGGAAGGTCAGCGTGATGGGCTTGGTGATCTCTTCGATGATGTTGATCGGCGCCAGCGCCGCGTAGGGCTGGGCGTAGTGGCCCAAGTAGCCGCGTAGTCCGCGCGCGCGCAGCGACTCCACGTGCACCCACACGATCACGAGCAGGGCCATGGCCAGTGGCAGGTTCACGTCACCGGTCGGCGAGGGAAGGATCTCCGAGGAGATGCCCGGCTGGAGCGCCGAGGGAATGAAGCCGATCCAGTTCGAGATCAGCACGAACAAGAAGATCGTCATGCCAATGGGCACGAAGCGACGTCCCTTGGGACCGATCGCCGAGGCCGCGAGGTCACTCACCTGCTCGTAGAGCAACTCAAACATCAGCTGGAGCTTTCCCGGAACGCCCGAGGTGGACTTGGCGCGCACGCGAAAGACGAGGAAGGACAAGATAGCCGCGGCCACCAGGGTCGAGGTGACGATGTCAACGTCGATGGCCAGGCCCAGAATGTGGATCGTGGGGTGGACGCCGACGTGGATTGCCTTGGCCGCGTAGAGCGTCCTCACTCGATTCCTCCCTTATCCGCCACGACGCGCAACACGTTCAAGACGAACACGATCTGATAAAGCACAAGCCCTGACACAATACCGATTCCCAGAGGGGCGTTCAGCCAAACCACGCCGATGATGACGATGGTCACAACGATCAGGCGGCTCGCGGTTTTGGACCCGAGTTGTCGGCGCACGGCTTTGTGGGACTGCTCACCCTTCAGCTCCACGCGCGCGGCCTGACGGTCTAAGAAGCGCAGGTTCACCACGGCCAGGGCGACCCCGATCGCCACGCCGAGCGCGGCGAGGGGCGGGGCGAGGAACGCGGCGACCAGAAAGCCCACGAAGCCCACCAGGATCGCCGACAGTGTCGTGCGTCGCAGCAGGCGCGGGAGGGTCTGGGCAGGTAGGTTTTCGAGCACGAGCAATAGTTTCTCTAGAGGAAACGTCGGACTTGCTTCACTACGCTCAGCACGGCGACGACCGTCCCCAACACTACCCCGAAAATCAGACCACCCGGAGCGCTACTCAGGAGATGGTCAATCCACAGTCCCAGGGCGACGCCGGCGCCCTCGCACAGCGCGATCGTCATGCCCATCGTCGCGAAGACGGCGACCCCGGGCAGGTCGCGCACGCTCTGATGGAACCGATCCTCACCCTGGTCGTGGCCGTCGTCGGGGGGTCCGCTCACGAGTGCACGTCGTGGTGGTCGCGTCCCTCGGCGTCCACCTCGCGGGGCCGGTGTCGCGCCAAGCGCGCCGCGAGGGGCGAGAACCACGTGAAGAGGGCGATGAGCATAAGAGCGACGCCAAAGGGGATGAAGACGTTCGTCGCGGGCTCGAAGAGCGGAAAGAGCACGAAGGCGCACAAGAAGGCCGTCCAGAGCCACAAGATCACCACGGTACGGCGGTGCCCGTGACCCAGGCGCATGAGACGGTGGTGAATGTGGTTCTTGTCCGGGGTGTGAAATCCCTGACCGGAGAGGGTGCGTCGCACGAAGGCCCACGTCGCGTCGATGAGCGGCACGCCGAGGATGAACACCGGAATCAAGAGGGGCGCGAAGAAGAAGAAGGTGACGCCGCTCGCCGGCGGGGTCCGCCCGCCGATGACCATGGTCGAGGCGCTCATCAAGAGCCCGAGCATCAGGGCCCCGGCGTCGCCCATGAAGAGCTTGGCCGGGTGGAAGTTGTCGCGAAGGAACCCCAGGCTGATCCCACAGGTGACCGCGGCGACGAGCGGCCCCACGTTGGTGATCGGCAGCAGCCCCAGGTCCTCGAGGCGCAGCCCGTAGATGCACAGGGTGCCCGAGGCGATCGTCACGATCCCCGCGGCGAGTCCGTCGAGTCCGTCGATCAAGTTCACCGCGTTCGACAGTGCGAAGACCCACAGCGCGGTGATCACCGGCAGGATCGACGGCCCCAGCACGACGAATCCGGCGAAGGGCAACTTCAACTGGTACATCGTGCAGCCCGAGAGGTAGAGCACCGAGGCGGCGAGGAACTGTCCCGCCACCTTCGCCGGCGCGCTCATCTCACGAAAGTCGTCGACGACGCCGACGACGAAGATGACCCCGGCGGCGAGCAAGACGCCGATGACCTCGTGACTTGAACTGATGACCTGGCGTAGCGGCGTGATCGCCACGGCTGCCATCAGGGCCACGCACAGGCCCACGAACATCGCCGCGCCCCCGCCGTAGGGGGTGACGCGCTGGTGGACCTTGCGCTCGTCGGGCTGGGCGGTGTAACCGACCTTTAGAGAGATCACCCGCGCCGGCCGGTCGGCCAGCATCGTGACCAGTGCCCCAATGACCATCACCGCCGCGTAGGAGGCGAGGTTGCTCACGACTAGTTCGTAAAGGCGCCGTAGGGGTTAAACGCCCCGCAGAGCTCACCCACCTCGTCGCGCACCGCGGACACCGCGGCGTCGTCGTGGCGCGCGCGCAGCGCCCTCGCCATCAGCGAGGCGACACGGGCGAACTCTCCCTCGCCCAGTCCCGCCGTCGTCTCGGCGGCGGTGCCCACGCGCAGACCCGACGTGATGAAGGCGCTGCGCGGGTCATCGGGAATCGTGTTGCGATTCGTCGTGATGCCGGCGCGATCGAGAACCTCCTGGGCCTCCTTGCCCGTCAACTCCTCGTCAAAGGTGCGCAGGTCGAGCAGCACCATGTGGTTCTCCGTCCCACCCGAAACCATGCGAAAGCCCTCGCCCGCGAGCGCGGCGCCGAAGGCCGCCGCGTTCTTGACGATCTGCTCGGTGTAGGTGGCAAAACTCGGCTGGGACGCCTCGCGAAAAGCCACCGCCTTGGCCGCGATGGCGTGCTCGAGGGGACCACCCTGCTGGCCGGGGAACACGGCGCTGTCGATCTTCTTCGCGTAGTCCTCGCGACAGAGGATCGCCCCACCGCGCGGGCCGCGCAGCGTCTTGTGCGTCGTGAAGGCCACGACGTCGGCGTAGGGAACGGGGTTGGGGTGCGAGCCCCCGGCGATGAGCCCGGCCACGTGGGCCGAGTCAAACATCAAGAGGGCGCCGACCTCGTCGGCGATCTCACGAAACGGGGCCGGGTCGATGCGCCGCGCGTAGGCGGTGGCCCCCGCGACGATCATCTTGGGGCGGTGTTCGAGCGCGAGATCACGCACGTTGTCAAAGTCGATCAGTTCCCCGGGGGCGTCCGGGTCGTCCGAGCGTGGCGTCACGCCGTAGGAGACGAAGTGCCAGGCCTTGGAGGTCATCGAGGCCGGCGAGCCGTGCGTGAGGTGGCCCCCCTGGTCGAGGCGCATGGCCAGGATCGTGTCGCCCGGGGCGAGCAGTGCCTGGTAGACCGCGACGTTGGCGTTGGCGCCGCTGTGGGGTTGGACGTTGGCGTGGTCGGCGCCAAAGAGCGCGGTGAGGCGACGGCGCGCGAGATCCTCGACCTCGTCGACGATCTGGTTGCCGCCGTAGTAGCGCCGACCCGGGTAGCCCTCGGCGTACTTGTTGGTGAGGATCGACCCCGTCGCGGCCATCACGGCGGGCGAGGCGAAGTTCTCACTGGCGATGAGCTGGAGGGTGGTGGTTTGGCGCCGCCACTCTTGGGCGAGCAGGGACGTCACCTCGTCGTCGTTAGTGATCCATGCGTCAAAGGGAGAACTCACGATTGCCTCTCAGTTGGGACCGCGGCGTCAAGCGCGGACAGTTTCGCGATTCGCTGCAGGTGACGACCCTCACCCGGAGTGGCGTCGAGCCAGGCGCGAAGCGCCTCGAGCGCCACACTCTCACCGGTCAGGCGCGAGCCCAGGCACAGGACGTTCGCGTGGTTGTGTTCGCGGGCCAGGTGCGCCGAGGTCACGTCGTGCACTAACGCCGCGCGCACGCCCGGCACCTTGTTGGCCGCGATGCTGACCCCAATGCCCGATCCGCACACCAGCACGCCGAGGTCGGCTTCGCCCGCGGCGACTGCGCGACCCACCGCCTCGCCAAAGTCGGGGTAGTCGACCGACGTGCTCGCCGAGTCGGTCCCCAGGTCTCTGACGTCATGGCCCCACTCGACCAGAGTTCTCGCCAGCAGGCTCTTCAAGTCGTAGCCCGCGTGGTCAGATCCCAGGGCCACACGCATCGCCCCCACCCTACCCGTCGCGGGTGGGACGAACTCCGATCGTGAGGGCCTTCACTAGTATCGGCACAATGGAGCGTCCCGCCATCGCGCCGCCTCTTCTCTCGACGCTCGACACTTCCTCGGAGCGCTTCCTCACCAACCGTGCCGACATGCTCGAACAGCTCGCCACGATTGACGACCTTCTCGATCAAGCCGAGGCCGGCGGGGGCGAGGCCGCCATGGCGCGCATGCGCGCCCGGGGCAAGATGCCGGTGCGAGAGCGCATCGCCGCGGTGCTCGACCCGGACTCGCCGTTCCTCGAAATCTCCGCGCTCGCCGGCTACGGCTCGGACTACGCGATCGGCGGCGGCATGGTCGTGGGAATAGGCGTCATCGCCGGTACCGAGTGCGTCATCATGGCCAACGACCCCTCGGTCCTCGGCGGCGCCCTGACCGCGTACTCGGCGAAGAAGTGGATGCGGGCCCTCGAGATCGCCCGCGACAACGAAATCCCCTACGTCAGCTTCGTCGAGTCGGCCGGCGCGGACCTGCGCGTCGGTGGGGGCAGCGGTCGCATGGGCACGGGGCACTTCGCCGAGAGCGGCCGATTCTTCTACGACCTCATCGAGCTGTCCAAGATGCGCGTGCCCACGGTGTGCGTGGTCTTTGGCTCCTCGACCGCCGGTGGCGCGTACCAGCCGGGCCTCTCGGACTACAACATCGTGGTCAAGGACCAGACCAAGGTGTTCCTCGCGGGACCACCCCTGGTCAAGATGGCCACGGGCGAGGAGTCCGACGACGAGACGCTCGGCGGCGCGCGCCTGCACGCCGAGGTCTCAGGTCTCGGCGACTACTTCGCCGAAGACGAGATGGACGCCCTGCGAATGTGTCGCGAGGTGGTGGGACATCTCAACTGGCGAAAGCGCGGCCCCGCGCCGAGCGTCGTCGACGTCGAACCGCGATATGACCCCGAAGAACTGCTCGGGCTCATCAGCCGCGACTTGCGCCAGGCCGTCGACGTGCGTGACGTGATTGCGCGGGTGAGCGACGACTCTCGCTTCGAGGAGTTCAAGGCCCGCTACGGCGAGACGATGGTTTGCGGGTGGGCGTCGATCCACGGCTACCCCGTGGGCATCCTCGGCAATAACGGCGTGATCCAGCCGCGCGCCGCCGAGAAGGCCGCCCAGTTCATCCAGCTGTGCAACCAGATCGACGTGCCCCTCGTGTTCTTTCAGAACATCACCGGGTACATGGTGGGTCGTGACGCCGAGGCCGAGGGCATCATCAAGAAGGGTTCGCAGATGCTCAACGCGGTGACGAACTCGAGCGTGCCGCACCTGACCGTCATACTCGGCGCCTCCTACGGCGCGGGCACCTACGGCATGTCGGGGCGCGCCTTTGGCAACCGCTTCACGTTCCTCTGGCCCACGGCCAAGATCGCCGTCATGGGCCCCAAGCAGATCGCGGGCGTCATGAGCCAGGTTCGACGCGCCCAGGCCGAGCGCAAGGGCGAGGCCTTCGACGAAGCCGAAGACGCCAAGATCGTCGCGATGGTCGAAGAGACCCAAGAGCAGGGCTCCCTCGCCCTCGTGGCGAGTGGTGCGGTCAGTGACGATGGGATCATCGACCCGCGCGACACCCGCACGGTGCTCGGGCTGTGCCTGTCGGTCGTGCGCGCCAAGCCCATCGAGGGGTCCTCCACGTACGGGGTGTTTCGACTGTGAACTTCGACACCCTGCTCATCGCCAATCGCGGCGAGATCGCCCGGCGCGTCGCGCGCGGTGCGCACGAGTTGGGCCTACGCGTGGTGGGCGTCTACGTCGAGGCCGACGCGAACGAGCCCTTCGTCGCCGACTGCGACGAGGCGGTCCTGCTCGAGACTTCGTACCTCGACGGCGCGCGAATCATCGCCGCGGCTCGCGCGAGCGGCGCCCAGGCGGTGCATCCCGGCTACGGGTTCCTCTCGGAGAATGCGCTCTTCGCGACGATGGTCGAAGAGGCCGGGCTCACGTGGGTCGGGCCGCCCGCGAGCGCGATTCGCGCGATGGGCGACAAGATCGCCGCCAAGGAACTCGCGCGCGCGGCGGGCGTTTCCGTCCTGCTCTCGAGTGACGATCCCGCTGGTGCCGAGGAGGTGGGCTATCCCCTCTTGATCAAGGCGGCCGCCGGTGGTGGGGGCAAGGGTATGCGCATCGTGACGCGTCGCGAGGACCTCGACGAGGCGCTCGCCAGTGCGCGCCGCGAAGCCGCGTCGGCCTTTGGCGATGATCGAGTCTTTCTCGAGCGCTACGTCGCCGCCTCGCGCCACGTGGAGATACAAATTCTCGGCGACCGCTACGGGAACCTCATCCACCTCGGTGAGCGCGAGTGCTCGATTCAGCGCCGTCATCAAAAGCTCGTCGAGGAGTCACCCTCGAGCGCAGTGGATCCGGCCATGCGCGCCGCGATGGGCGACGCGGCCCTCGCCCTGGCGCGCGCAATCGGGTATCACTCGGTGGGGACCGTCGAATTCCTGGTCGACGACGACACCCGTGACTTCTTCTTCCTCGAGGTGAACACGCGCCTGCAGGTCGAGCACCCCGTCACCGAGGAAGTCACCGGCGTGGACCTCGTCGCCGCCCAGTTGCGTGTCGCCGCCGGCGAGCCCCTCGAGCTCACGCAGCAAGACGTGCACAGCCACGGTCACGCGATCGAGGTGCGTCTATGCGCGGAGGATCCCGCCAACGGCTTCCTGCCGGCGACGGGCACCCTCGCGGCCTTCGCGCCGGCGCCCTGGCCTCCCGTGCGATTCGAGTCCGGCGTCGAAGCGGGCTCGCGCGTCAGCGTCGCCTTCGACCCTCTCCTCGCCAAGGTCATCGCCCACGCCCCCACGCGCGCCGAGGCCGCGGCCACGTTGGCGCGCGCCCTCGAGGGTCTGCACCTCGGCGGCGTCACGACCAACCGCGACTTCCTCGTCGCCACCCTGCGCCACGAGGGATTCCTCGCCGGTGACACAACGACCGACTTCATTTCGCGCTACGAACCGGCGCGCGAACTGATCCTCTCCGACGACGAGACGACCTTCGCCACGACCGCCGCCGCGCTGTGGCTCCAGGGACGCTCTCGAGCCCAAGCGTCGGTGCTGGGCTTCGCACCAAGTGGGTGGCGCAACGCGCGACTGCCGCGCGAGAGCGTGACGCTGCGTCGCCACGGTGATCACGTCATGAGGTACCGTCGCCGGCGCGACGGCTCCTTTGACGTGGGAGAGTCTCACGCGCGCGTTCGCGCCTGGAGCGAAGGCGAGATCGACATCGAAGTTGACGGAAGGCGTGCGCGCGTGCGCGTCACCTGCGACGCCGATCATCTCCACGTCCAGACCCGTCGCGGTACGGCGACCTTCGAGATCGTCGCGCGCTTTAGCGTGCCGGGTGCCGAGGAGGTCCACGGTGGCCTCATCGCCCCGATGCCCGGCGTGGTGCTCGCGGTGCGCGCGGCCGTGGGCCAGAACGTGCGCGCCGGCGAGACCCTGGTGGTGCTCGAGGCGATGAAGATGGAGCACGTCATCACGGCGCCCCACGACGGCGTCGTCACCGACGTGTTCGTGCACGCCACCCAGCAGGTTGATCGCGGCACGACGCTGCTCGCGGTCGAGGGCGCGTCATGAGTCGCGCGATTCGAATCGCGAACTGCTCGGGCTTCTACGGCGATCGCCTCAGCGCCGCGGCCGAGATGGTCGAGGGCGGCCCGATCGACGTTCTCACGGGCGACTGGCTGGCCGAGTTGACCATGCTCATCCTCGCGCGCACTCGCGCGAAGAGTCCCGGTGGCGGCTACGCGAAGAGCTTCCTCACTCAGATGGAACAGGTCCTCGGGCCCTGTCACGACCGCGGTATCAAGGTGGTCTCCAACGCCGGGGGCCTCGATCCCGACCACCTCGCTGACGAGGTCGCCGCGCTCGCCGATCGACTGGGCCTCGACGTGCGCGTCGCCTACGTCGCCGGCGACGATCTGCTGACGCGACTGGGCGAGCTCGAGGCCGCGGGCGTTGCCCCGCGCCACTTCGAGACGGGCGAGCCCCTCGCGAGCGCGGACTTCGTCTCGGCCAATGCCTACCTCGGGTGCTTTGGCATCGTCGAAGCCCTCAATCAGGGCGCGGACGTCGTCATCACGGGGCGCGTTACCGACGCGGCCGTCGTGTGCGGCCCCGCCGCCTGGCATCACGGGTGGGCTCGCGACGACTTCGATCAACTGGCCGGCGCCGTCGTCGCCGGGCACGTCATCGAGTGCGGCGCCCAGGTCACCGGCGGCAACTACTCGTTCTTCACCGAGGTCGCCGACATGTCCCACGTGGGCTTTCCGTGGGTGGAGATCGCCGAGGACGGCTCGTGCGTGGTGGGAAAGCACGAGAACACGGGCGGCGAGGTGTCACTGGGCACGGTGACCTCCCAGTTGCTCTACGAGATCGGCGGGCCGCGCTACTACGGTCCCGACGTCACGGCGCGCTTTGACACCATCCGCCTCGCCCAGGTGGGCGAGAATCGCGTCGCGATCTCGGGCGTGCGCGGCGAAGCGCCACCGGCCACGCTCAAGGTCGCGATGAACAAGCTCGGCGGCTATCGCCAGGACCTCACGGTGGCCCTGACGGGGCTCGACATCGAGGCCAAGGCCGCGCTCGTCGAGGCCGCGTTCTGGGATCAGTCGCCCGTCAAGGCGTCCCAGATCGCGAGCGTCTCGAGCCGCGTGCTTCGCACCGACAAGGTCGATCCCGCGACGAACGAAGAGGCGGTCGCGTTGTGGCGTCTCACTCTCAAAGACCCCGATGAGAACAAGGTGGGTCGCGCGGTCGCCAACGCCGCCGTCGAGATCGCACTCGCGACGACGCCGGGGTTCTTTAATCTCGGCGGCGCGCCGGGGCCCGCGCGACCCTTCGGCGTGTACGTGCCCGCCACCGTGGCGGCCGACCTCGTGCCACAAATGGTGCACGTGCTCAACGGCCCCAGCACCGTCGTCGACTCGGTCGCTCCCCCGGGTCCGCGAGAACTCGACGTCGCCGAGGCGGGCCGCGCCAGCGTCCCCGCGGGACCCACGCGGCGCGTGGCGCTCGGGCGCCTCGTCGGGACGCGGTCGGGCGACAAGGGCGGACACGCGAACCTGGGTGTCTTCACTCGCGCTGACGACGCCTTCGCCTGGCTCGATGACTTTCTCAGCGTCGAGCGTCTGCGCGAACTACTGCCCGAGACGCGCGAGCTGGTGATCGACCGCCACCGCTTCCCCGCGCTGCGCGCACTGAACTTTCTCATCCACGGCCTGCTCGAAGAGGGCGTGGCCGCCTCGTCGCGTCAGGACGCCCAGGCCAAGGGCCTCGGCGAGTGGCTGCGCGCGCGCGTCGTCGAAGTTCCAGAGGCACTGCTGTGAGCGAACTCGTGACGCTCCTGAGCGATCTGAGCGACGAGCACGGGGCCCTCGACGCGCTCGTCGCGCCACTCCCCGACGCCCACTGGCACCGCGCGACGCCGGCGGCGGGCTGGAGCGTGGCCGATCAGATCGCCCACCTCGCGTACTTCGACGCCGCCGCGGCCCAGGCCATCTCCGACGCGAGCGCCTTCGCGCGCGCGCGTGACGCGCTCGTGCACGCCGCCTTCGCCGAAGGCGTCGACGACTTCACCCTGCACGCCTTTCGCGAGATGTCCCCCGCCGAGATCCTCACGCGCTGGCGAGTTTCGCGAGAGGCGCTTCTCGGCGCCGGCGCGACCCTCGATCCCTCGGCGCGCTTGCCCTGGTACGGACCGGACATGAGTGCCCGCTCCTTTCTCACCGCGCGTCTCATGGAGACCTGGGCCCACGGCGTGGACGTCGCCGACGCGCTCGACGTCGCGCTACGTGACTCGGCGCGACTTGCCCACATCGTGCGCCTGGGCTATCTCACGCGTGACTGGTCCTATCGCGTGCGAGGCGAGGCGCCCCCCGAGACGGTCGTGGCGATTCGCCTGCGCGACTCGCGTGGCACGACCTACGAACACGGTCCGAGTGACGCCGAGGAAGTCATTACCGGCCCCGCCCTCGACTTCTGTCTCGTGGTCACCCAGCGTCGCCACGTGGACGACACCTCGCTCGTCACCGGCGAGTGGGGACGGCACTGGATGCTGCGCGCCCAGGCCTTCGCCGGCGGCCCCACGACCGGCCCGGCGCCTAGGGCCGCGTGAGCGTCGTCGAGACCTCAAGTGACGGCGGCGTCGTCACGCTCACGCTCGCTGACGACGAGCGACGCAACGCCCTGAGTGCGCGCATGCTGCGCGAGCTGGTGACGGCAATTGACGCGGCCGAATCGCTCGACACGAATCGCGTCGTGGTACTGACCAACGTCGGCAACACGTTCTGCGCGGGGGCCGATCTGCGCGAGCGCGTCGACGGAGCGCCGACGCCACGTCTCGACGAGCTCTTCACGCGCATCGCCCGCTCGCGCCTGGTCTTCGTCGGCAGGATCAACGGGCACTGCGTGGCCGGCGGCGTCGGCCTCGCCGCGGCGCTGGACATCGCGATTGCGCGCGAGGACGTCACGTTTGGCTTCAGCGAGGTGCGCCTCGGCCTCGCGCCCGCGATCATCTCGGTGGTGTGTCTGGCCAAGATGCGCGACGTCGACGCGCGAGCCGCGATGCTGCGCGGGCAGCGATTCGACGCGCGCGACGCCGCGCGGATGGGCCTCGTGACGAGCGCGGTGCCCGCGGGCGAACTCGACGAGTCGCTGCGCGCCGTGCTCGCCGACCTGCTCGCGGGCGAGCCCCGCGCGCTCGCCGAGACGAAGGAACTGATTCGCCGCGTGCCCTCCATGGCGAGCGACGACGCGTTTCACTACGCAAGCGACGTCTCCGCTCGACTCTTCGCCTCCGAGACCGCGCGCGAGGGAATGAGCGCGTTCCTCGAGAAGCGACCCGCGCGCTGGGCCCAGAGCCCCCCTACTTAGCCGCGTCGATCCCGCTCAGCGCGCGTCGCGACGCGTGCGCCGGGGGCGAGGTCGGCCAGCGCCGACGTGGTGATCGCCCCCTCGCGAAGAATCGTCCACGGCGATGACGTGACGTCCACCACGGTCGAGACCCGCGCGTGGCGCTCGCCGCCATCAATCACGCCCGCGAGGCCCTCGCGGTCCGCGAAGACCTCGTCGACCTGCGCCGCGCTGACACACGGGGGCCCGCCGTGAAGGTTCGCGCTCGTCACCGCGAGGGGCCCGCAGAGCTCGAGGAGCTCTCCCAGGGCGCCGTCGCGCGGTACGCGCACCCCCACCGTGGCCTCGTGGGCTCCAAGGCGCGACGCGAGGGACGCGGGCGCCGCGACGACGATCGTCAGGGCCCCGGGCCAGAACGCGTCCGCCAGGCGTCTCACGTCCGCCGTCAGGTCGATGCCGGCCGACTGTATCTGCGCGAGGGACGCCGCGAGCATCGGCAGGGCCACGTCGCCCGGACGGTCCTTTAAGTCGAAGAGACGCGACACCGCCGCTGCGCTCGACACCGAGGCCGCCACGCCGTAGACGGTGTCGGTCGGCACGGCGACGACCTCGCCAGCCACGAGCAGCGCGGCCGCCTCCGACACGCTCAGTCGGCGGATCACGCGCACGCCGCCACGAGGATGCGCGCGCGCCCGGCCAGGTCGCGGTGGTCCTCGACGCGAGCAAAGCCGGCCGCACGCGCCGCGGCGATCGCGGCCTCGCCCTGGCTCGCCCCGTGCTCGCACACGAGCGACGCGCGCTCGCTCATCCACTCGCGCGCACCGGCAATGATCATCGCGAGGTCGCCGAATCCGGCGGTGGCCTCGGCGTCCGGGGCGACCAACGCCGCGCGCGGCTCGTGGGCGAGCACGGGGTCGAGACTCGCCATCTCGCTCGCGGCGACGTAGGGCGGGTTCGAGACGACGAGGTCAAAACCCGCGCGCAGCGACACGTCCAAAGACGCGAACCACGTGGAGTGAACGAAGGAGACTCGCGAGAGGCCGTGAGCCACCGCGTTTCGCTGGGCAACCGCGAGAGCGGCGCTCGACGCGTCGAGCGCGACGAGGCTTCCGAGCACGCCGCGCGCCTCGAGCTCGCAGAGCAGGGCCAGGCCGATCGCGCCCGAGCCACAGCCCAGGTCGAGGATCCGTGGCGCCGGTGCGCCGCCACGCGCGAGTTCGATGAGCGCCACGTCCACCAGCTCTTCAGTTTCCGGCCTCGGGATCAAGACGTTCTCGTTCACGACGAGGTCGAGGGAGCGAAAGGGCCAGTGGCCGATCACGTACTGCAGGGGCTCGCCCGCGAGGCGCCGGCTGACGGCGCGCTCGAGGTCGGCTTCGTCGGCGAACTCCTCGATCAGCCAGCGCGCCTCGCGCGCGGCCAGGCCGCGCGCGACGAGAGACGCCTGACTAGGCCCGGCCACTCGCGGCGAGCTGACGCGCGCGCTGGTCGGCCAGCAGCGCGTCGACGTAGGGATCGAGGTTGCCCGCGAGCACGGCGTCGAGGGAGTACGTCGTCAGGTTGATCCGGTGATCGGTGACCCGGTTCTCCTTGAAGTTGTACGTGCGGATCTTCTCAGAGCGACCGCCGCTGCCCAGCTGGGAGCGCTTCAAGTCGCCGAGCTCGCTCGCCTGGGCGTCCTGGGCGGCCTTGAGCAAGCGAGAACGCAGCACGATGAGGGCCTTCGCGCGGTTTTGAATCTGACTCTTCTCGTCCTGCATCGAGACGACGATGCCGCTGGGCAGGTGCGTCACGCGCACCGCGGAGTCGGTGGTGTTCACGCTCTGGCCACCGGGACCCGAGGAGCGGTACACGTCGATCTTGAGGTCGTTGGGGTCGATGTCGACGTCGACCTCCTCGGCCTCGGGCAGGATCGAGACCGTCGCCGAGGACGTGTGCACGCGGCCCTTGGCCTCGGTGACGGGCACGCGCTGGACGCGGTGCACGCCGGCCTCGTTGGCCAGACGCGTCCACGCGTCCTCGCCCCTGATGAGGTAGATGGCTTCGTCGAGGCCGCCCTGCTCGGACGCGCTCTCTTCGACGACTTCGAGCTTCCAGCCGCGCAGGGCGGCGTAGCGCCGGTACATCTCGGCGAGGTCGCTGGCGAAGAGGTTCGCCTCCTCGCCGCCCTCGGCGCCACGAATCTCGAGGATGACGTTGCGCCCCTCGTTGGGGTCGCGCGGCAGCAACAGAGTCTCGAGGGTCTCTTCGAGGGCGGGCAGCTTCGCCTCGGCTTCGCTCAGCTCCTCGCGCCAGAGTTCGCGATCCTCGCCGGCAGTGTCGTTGAACATCTCGCGCGCCGCGGAGACGTCTTCGCGCGCGGCGCGCAGCGCGTTCCAGGCCGCGTTGATCTCGGCCAACACCTTGTGGCGACGCGACAGGTCGCGCAGGCGCGTCCGATCGCTCGCGATGTCGGGTGCGGAGAGTTGCGCCTCGACCGACTTGAGCTCGTCGGCGAGGACGAGCAGGGTGTCGTCGAGAGAGGCCACGTAGAGGGGGCCTAGGCCCGCGTGCGACCCTTAGCCGTCTTCTGGGCGTAGCGGCGCTGGAAGCGCTCGACGCGTCCACCGGTGTCGACGAGCTTCTGCTTGCCGGTGAAGAAGGGGTGGCACTCGTTGCACAGCTCGACCGTCAGGACGGGCTTGGTCGAACGGGTCGCGAAGGTGTTGCCGCATGAGCAGGTGACGCTCGCGTCGACGTACGTGGGGTGAATGTCAGTCTTCATGGGGACTCCTTGGTGCGAAGAGACAGTGTAGTGGACAATTAACTGGTGGGATTCGGGCCCTTGGCGATCTCGGCCAGGAACTCGTCATTGGAGCGAGTCGTCTTGAGTTTGTCGATCAGCAGCTCCAGGCCGGCGGCCTCGCGGCCCTCGCTGGCCAGGCCGTTGAGCACGCGGCGCAGCTTCCAGACCTGGGGCAGCAACTCGCGGTTAAAGAGAAGCTCCTCGTGGCGCGTCGAGGACCCGTTGACGTCAATCGCCGGGTAGAGGCGCCGCTCGGCGAGGCGCCGATCGAGCTTGAGCTCCATGTTGCCGGTGCCCTTGAACTCCTCGAAGATCACCTCGTCCATCTTCGAACCCGTCTCGACGAGGGCGCTGGCGAGGATGGTCAGCGAGCCGCCCTCTTCAATGTTGCGCGCGGCGCCGAAGAACTTCTTGGGCGGGTACAACGCGCCGGAGTCCACTCCGCCGGACATGATGCGCCCGGTCGCCGGAGCGGCCAGGTTGTAGGCGCGCGCGAGGCGCGTGATGCCGTCGAGGATGATGACGACGTCACGACCCGCCTCGACGAGGCGCTTGGCGCGTTCGATGGCGAGCTCGGCCAGGTGCGTGTGCTCCTCGGCCGGACGGTCGAAGGTCGAGGCGATGACTTCGCCGCGCACGCTGCGACGAATGTCGGTGACCTCTTCGGGGCGCTCGTCGACGAGCAGCACCATGAGGTGAACTTCGGGGTTGTTGGCCTCGATCGACTGGGCGATCTGCTTCATCACGGTGGTCTTACCGGCCTTGGGGGGCGAGACGATGAGTCCGCGCTGGCCCTTGCCGATGGGGGCGATCAGGTCGACGATGCGCGGGGTGAGGTCGGCCTTGCCCTCGTTGGTCTCGAGCTTGAGCTTCTCGTCGGGAAAGAGCGGGGTGAGGTCTTCAAAGCGCGGACGCAAGCGCGCGAGCTCGGGGTCGGCGCCCTGAACGCTGTCTACGCGCAGCAGCGCCGGGTACTTCTCGTTCGAGGCCGCTGGACGGTAGCCGCCGGCGATCATGTCGCCCTTGCGCAGGTGGTAGCGGCGCACCTGGTTGATCGAGACGTAGACGTCCATGGGCGAGGGGTGGTACCCCTTCGTGCGCAAGAAGCCGTAGCCGTCGTCGCGTAGGTCGAGCAGTCCCTCGACTTCGAGCAGCTCGCCGCTGTAGGGCTGATCGGCGTTGGGCTGGGCCTCGCCACCGAAGCGCTCGCGGCCACTACGGTTGCGCCGGTTGCGCCGGCTGTTGCGTCCGCCCTCGTTGAAGTCGCGCGGCTGGCGCTCGGGTCGAGGGGCCCGTGAGTGCTCCGCGGGCGCGGGGGCGGGGGCGGGGGCGCTGGGCTCGGCGGGGGCGGGGGCCAGCGCGGCGCTCGTCGTCGTCTCGGCGTCGGCGCGCGCGTTACTCACCACGGCGTTCGAGTCAAAGCCCCGGCGCGGACGCGGCGCCGGCTCCTCGGTGAACTCGCCGAGCAAGTCATCGAAGTCGTCGGTGGGCGTCGCCACGGTACGACGCGAGCGCACCGCGCGCGCGGCGGGTGGCGAGGACGAAGACGGGCCCGACGGGTCACCCATGATCGCTGCGATCAGCGCGGACTTCGACGCCCGGGCGCTGACCTCGACGCCCTTGACCTTGGCAATGGTTTGGAGGTCCTCACGAGTCTTGGACTCGAGGTCGGTCCGGTCTGGAGAAGGCTTGATAGCCATGGAATTCCTTTCTCGCCGAACGAGAGAACACGAACGGTTACGAAAAAACGAGAAGTGCCGTCTTGGAAAGAATTTCCGCACGTCGGCAAGAGGCCGAGTCGCGGACGACGTCTTCAGTGTAGCCGAAGTGGAACCGAGCGCAACGCTCACGACCGGTCAGCGCTCGGTGGTCACCTCGTGAATCTGGGCCAGCACGCGCTTGGCGGCCGGGCTCAGCGGCGACGAGGCCGACCACAGAGCCCGAATCGTGCGCGTGGGCCCTCGTCCGGCGAGGGGCACCGCGACCAGCCGGCCCTCGCGCACGTCCGCGTGCACCGCGAGGCGGCTGAGAACCGCGGGCGCGACGCCGGACTCGACCGCTCGCTTGATCGCGGTCGTCGAGCCGAGCTCCACCACCGCGGTGGGAGCGAGGCCGACCGCCCCGAGCCACTCCTCGAGCACCTCGCGCGTGCCCGAGCCCACCTCGCGCAGGACCTGAGGCGTCGCGGCGAGCTGGGCGCGCGATATCTCACCCCGACGACTCGCCCAGGGGTGGTGCGGGGCCACGACGAGGACCAACTCGTCGTCGAGCAACGCCTGGCTGTGCAGCCCGACGAGGCGCGACGTCCCCTCCACGAAGCCCAGGTCGACCCGACCCTCGCGCACCAGCTCGGCCACCTGTTCGGAGTTGGCCATGTCGAGGGCCACGTGCAGGTCGGGGTCGAGGGTCGCGAGGCGCACCAACCACTCGGGCGCGAGGTACTCGGCCACCGTCATGCTCGCGGCCACGTGGACCTGAGTGCGCCGCTCGCGGCGCAGCGCCGCGGTCGCGGTCAGTAGCGAGCGCACGTCACCGAGGACCTGCTCGGACCAGCCCACGACCACCCGCCCGGCGGGCGTGAGCTGCGCCCCGCCCGAGGAGCGGTGCAGCAACTCCACGCCCAGCGTGGCCTCGAGCGCGCGCAGGCGCGTGCTGGCCGCGGGCTGACTGATCCCGTGCGCGAGCGCGCCCTGGCGAATCGAACCGAGCGCGGCGACGCTCGCGAGCAGGTCGAGCGAGATGAGATCAGGCACCGGCTGGACTAGGGGCATAAGCAAATCTTATAACGCCATCACCAAGTGCCCACTTCCGCCGCGGGGCCCGGGCCCGGAGACTAGGTCCATGCACGACTCCCCGGCTCCGGCGCTCGCCTCTCACCCCTCGCAGAGAGAGTCCTCGCGCGGGCGTCTCGCCGACGCGCGTTCGGGGCTACTGGCCAGCGCGGCCCTCGCCGTAGTGGCCACACTGCTCGGGCGCCTGGTACCCATCGTGGGCGCGCCGGTCTTCGCCATCGTCGGGGGCATCCTCGTCGTGCTGCGCCGGCCGCTACCCGCGTCGTGGCGCCCGGGGGTGCACGTCGCGGCCAAGACGATCTTGCAGGGATCGATCGTCGTGCTCGGCACCGCGCTCTCCTTTCGCCAGGTCCTCGCCACCGGAGCGGCCAGCCTGCCGGTCATGGTGGGATCCCTGTCGGTCGCCCTCGCCGGCGCGGCGTTGCTCGGCCGAGCCCTGGGCATCGACCGCGACCTGCGCACGCTCATTGGCGTGGGCACGGGGATCTGCGGAGCCTCGGCGATCGCGGCGACCGACGCGGTGATCGACGCGCCCGAGGCCGACGTCACCTACGCGGTGGCGACGATCTTCCTCTTCAATGTCGCCGCGGTGCTGAGCTTTCCGACGTTGGGGCGACTCATGCACATGTCCTCGACGTCCTTTGGTCTGTGGGCGGGTACGGCGGTGAATGACATGTCCTCGGTCGTCGCGGCCGCGTCAATTTTCGGTCACGGCGCGACGTCGAGCGCCGTCGTCGTGAAGTTGACGCGCACCCTCATGATCATTCCGATCACCCTCGCCATCGCACTGTGGCGCGCGCGTCACGACGTGACCCCGGGGCGTTCGCTGCTGGGCCACGTGCGTCGCACGTTTCCCACCTTCATCGCGTGGTTCCTTCTCGCGACGACGCTCAACACGCTGGGCCTCGTGCCGCGCGTCACGCACGTCGCGCTCGCCGACCTTGCTCAGTTCATGATCACGATGGCCCTGGGAGCGATCGGACTCTCGACGAGGGTGCGCGACATCGTGCGCGCGGGGATGCGACCACTCGCTCTCGGCGCGGTCCTGTGGATCCTGGTGGGCTCGGTCAGCCTCGGCCTACAGACGCTCACCGGCGCCCACGGCTAGGAGAGCGCGCTGAGCAGGGACTGGATGCTCGCGTCAACGACGGGGGGCATGCCCGAGAGCGACACGGCGGTATCGGGGTCCTTGAGTCCGTTGCCGGTCAGCACGCACACCACCGTCGAGCCTTCGGGCACCCCGTACTTGATGATGCCGGCCACCGACGCCGCCGAGGCCGGTTCGCAGAACACCGACTCGTAGCGCGCCACGTACTGGTAGGCGTCGAGGATCTCCTCGTCGGTAACGGCGCGAATGTCGCCGAGGGACTCGTGGATCACCTCGAGGGCGGGCACCCAGCTCGCCGGATTGCCGATGCGAATCGCGGTGGCGATCGTCTCGGGGTTGGCGACCGGGTGACCCAAGACGATGGGTGCGGCGCCCGCCGCCTGGAAGCCCCACATCTTGGGCAGCGTCGTCGCGCGACCACTCACGTGGTACTGCGTGAAGCCGCGCCAGTACGCGGTGATGTTGCCGGCGTTGCCCACGGGGATCGCCAGGATGTCCGGCGCCTTGCCGAGCACGTCGACGATCTCGAAGGCGCCCGTCTTCTGGCCCTCGATGCGGTCGGGATTGATGGAGTTGACAATGGTGACCGGCAGATGCTGGGTGAGTTCGCGCGCCAGGTCGAGCGCCTGGTCGAAGTTGCCCCGGATCTGAAAGACCTTCGCGCCGTAGACCATGGCCTGGGCCAACTTGCCCAGGGCGATCTTGCCCTCGGGCACCAGCACCACGCAGTCGAGTCCGGCCTTGGCCGCGTAGGCGGCCGCGGCGGCCGAGGTGTTGCCGGTCGATCCGCAGATGACGGTCTTGGCCCCGGCGGCCTTGGCCTTGGTGATGGCCATCGTCATGCCGCGGTCCTTGAACGAGCCCGACGGATTGAGGCCCTCGTACTTGAGCCAGACGTCGGCCCCGAGTCGCTCGCTGAGTCGATCGGCGCGCAGCAGGGGCGTGTTGCCCTCCTGGAGCGTGACGATCTCGTCGACCCCCTCGAGATGGAACCACTCGGCGTACTCCGCCAACAAACCACGCCAACCCGTCATCGGTCACCTCCGTCGATTACACGAATGCAGGCGCCGATGGAGTCCACCGACGCGAGAGAAGCCAAGTCATTCAACGTCGCGAACACGTCACCGGTGCGCGCGACGTGGGTCACGAAGGACAGGCGTGCCTCGTCGGCGACGCCGGACTGCTCCATGGACTGAATCGAGACGCCGTGGTCGCCGAAGACCCCGGCGACCGCCGCCAGCACGCCGGGCTGGTCGAGCACGTCGAGGCTGAGATAGAAGACGCTCGCGATGTCGTTGGTATCGATGGCGTGAAGGGTCTCGTCAATCGAAAAGGGCACGTCGTGGCGGCCGCTCACGCGATTGCGCGCCGCGTCGAGGACGTCGCCGAGCACCGCGGTGGCCGTCGGGTATCCCCCGGCGCCGGGCCCGAGCCACATCAGGGGCCCACTCTTGGCGCCCTCGACGAAGACCGCGTTCATCGCCCCGTGCACCGCGGCGAGGGGATGCTCGAGGGGCACCATCGCCGGGTGCACCCGGCGCGAGATCCCGGTCTCGCCCACGCGCTCGGCGACTCCGAGGAGCTTGATGACGAAGCCCGCGCGTCGAGCGAATTCGACGTCGACCGCGCGCACGCCCGTGATGCCCTCGCGCGTGATGCTCTCACCGGCCAGGCGCGTGCCAAAGGCCAGCGAGGAGATGATCTGAACCTTGGCCGCGGCGTCGAAGCCCTCGACGTCAGCGCTCGGGTCGGCCTCGGCGTAGCCGAGAGCCTGGGCCTCGGCGAGGGCCGGGGCGTAGTCGCTGGCCTCACTGGTCATCTTGGACAAGATGAAGTTCGTGGTGCCATTCACAATGCCCATGACGCGCTCGATGCGCTCACCCGCCAGGGAACTGCGCAGCGCGCGCAGGATCGGGATCGCCCCACCGACGGCCGCCTCGTAGAAGAGGTCCGCGCCGTGCTCGTGGGCGAGGGCCGCCAGTTGCGTGCCGGCTTCGGCCATCAACGCCTTGTTCGCGGTCACCACTGACGTGCCGCGCGACAGGGCACTCTCGATGTAGGTTCTCGCCGGTTCGATCCCGCCAATGACCTCGACCAAGATGTCGAGGTCATCGCGTGCGGCCAGGGACGCGGCGTCGGTGGTGATCAGGTGGGTCGGCACCTCGGGTCGCGCGCGCGACGCGTCGCGCACCGCGACGCCGACGAGCTCGAGGGTGGCGGTGGCCGCGTCCACCAGGGCGACGTGACGCGAGGGGTCACTCAGCAACTCCACCAGGGCCCCACCGACGTTGCCCGCGCCGATGACGCCGACACGTAAGACGGGTGCGTCCATTGACCAAGGCTAACCGGTTAGGGAAATCCCCTAGACCTCGAGGCGCGCGAGGTCGTCGAAGGTCTCGCGTCGCAGCACCTCGCGCGCGGTGCCGTCAGCGACGAAGACGACCGCCGGGCGCGGCACGCGGTTGTAGTTCGAGGCCATCGCGTATCCGTAGGCGCCGGTCACCGGGGTCGCCACGAGGTCGCCCACGCCGGTGTCGGCCGGCAGCCACGCCTCGTCGATGATCACGTCGCCGCTCTCGCAGTGCTTGCCCACGAGACGCAGCGCCTGACGTCTCTCTTCGCGGGGCCGCGCGACGTCGAAGACCTCGTAGCCCGAGCCGTAGAGCACGGGGCGGGGGTTGTCGCTCATCCCGCCGTCGACCGCGACGTAGGTGCGCGCCGCCACGGGCTTGACCGTGCCCACGCGATAGAGCGTGAGGGCCGCCGCCGCCACGATCGAGCGGCCGGGTTCGGCCAGCAGGCGCGTCGTCCCGGGGAGACCCACCTCGCGGGCGACCTCGCGCAGCGTGGCGCCCCACTCGGTGATGCTCGGCGCGTCTTCGCCCGACACGTAGGCAACGCCCAGTCCCCCGCCGACGCACACCTCGTCAAAGGCGTCCTCGCGCGTGAAGTCCGCCAGAATCCGCACCGTCTCGATAAAGCCGTCGAGCTCGAAGATCTGCGAGCCGATGTGCGCGTGCACGCCGTGAAGCGTCACGCCCGGTATCGCCCGCAGCGTCTCGATCGCGCGTCGCGCGTCGCCCGAAGAGAGCGAGAAGCCAAACTTCGAGTCCTCTTGCCCCGTGCGGATGAACTCGTGGGTGTGCGCCTCGACCCCCGGGGTGACGCGCACGAGGCACGCGAGGGGCCGCGCCGGCGACACGAGCTTCGCCAGGCGTGCGATCTCGTCGAAGTTGTCCACGACCACACGGTGCACGCCCGCGTCGATGGCCGCCACCAACTCGGCTTCGCTCTTGTTGTTACCGTGAACGATGACGCGAGAGGCGGGCACCCCGGCACGGCGCACGAGGTCGAACTCCCCGCCCGTCGCCACGTCGACACACAGCCCCTCCTCGTAGGCGAGCCGTGCCATGGCACCACAGAGGAACGACTTGGACGCGAAGGCCACCCCATCGTCGAAGGCGGCCGCGGCCTCCGCACAGCGCGCGCGCAGCGTCGCCTCGTCGTAGACGAACAGGGGCGTGCCGTAGGTCTGGGCGAGTTCGCGCAGCGAAACCCCACCGACGGTCACGTCGTTCTTGACGATGACGGCCGTGTCCGGCAGCAGCGTCGGCGAGAGGGGCTCGGCCATGGACCAACACTACGAGGTGACCCCGAGACTCGAAGTCGGCGACCAGTAGGCTGGCAGGGCGCCCTCGTAGCTCAGGGGATAGAGCATTGGCCTCCGAAGCCATGTGCGCAGGTTCGAATCCTGCCGGGGGCACCACTGAAATCTGTCACGTCATCGTGAACAGTTGAACCTGTGCAGACTATCGAAAGCCGTGACCCTTGGGCTGGTAGTCACGAGCGGGGTCTATTTTCGTTTCCCCGATGAATTCACCCTGCTCGGTGGCGAAAGTCACGACGTCATCGAGGATGAAGAGACGGATCGAGCGGCCCCGATAGTCCCAACCGACGTTGAGGTGTCGGAGCTTGCCCAGGTAGCGCAGGGTCACGTGACCGCGCACGTCGACGGTGTCGGTGCGCACGCGCCAGTGGGGCTCGTAGATGAGCGTGTGGGCCGTGGCCTTGGCGCGTGCGTGGTAGGCGGCGGCGGGCGTGCGCCGATTGATCCCACGATGGGGGCGCACGTCGTTGTAGTAGCGAACGACGTCCTCGAGGACCACCTGGAGTTCGAGAAGCGTCGCCGCGGGTCGTTTGGCCAAGAAGCCCTTGAGCGTGCGGTGCCAGCGCTCGACCTTGCCGCAGGTCTGTGGGTGGTAGGGGCGCGAGTGTTTGTAGAGCACGCCGGCGGCCATCAGGTCGCTCTCAAAGCCGCTGCGCCCGCCGCGCGAGACCGCGTTGTAGATCGCACCGTTGTCGGTCAAGACGCTCGCCGGAGTGCCGAAGGCCGCACAGTTGCTGGCGAAGAGCTCTCGGACGTTCTCCATGGTCACGGTGGGGTAGGCCCGCACACTCAGTGCGAGACGCGAGTGGTCGTCGAGGAAGGTGAGGATCTCGACTCCGGTGCCGTTAGCGAGGTGCCAGTGGGTCATGTCGGACTGCCAGCACTCGTTGGGCAGCTCGGCCGCGAAGCGCACGTAGGAACTTCGCGGACGCTTCTTGGGCGCCGGGGTGACGAAGCCCCGGCGCGTGAGGATGCGCTGGATTGTAGAGATCGAGGGCGCGAGAAGTCCCTCGCGTTCGAGGTGGGTGTGGATCGTGTCGGCCCCGGCGTCGGTGCCGAGGTCCACGAGCTCCTTGCGCAGCTCGACGATTCGATCCTCGACTTGGGGCGCCGTTGAGCGGGGATTGGAGAGCGGACGCTTCGAGCGTGCCTCGAGCGCCGCCGGGCCCTGGGCGCGGTAGCGACTCACCAGGGTCGAGACCCACGCCGGCGACACCCCGTACTTGGTTGCGGTGGCGCGAACTCCCAACCCCTGGGAAACAACTGCCGCCACAATGACCTGATTCTTGATCACGACACACCTCCACCCCGGTGTTCACTATGTCGCGACAGATCCGTTCACTATCTCATGAAGGTGGAGACTGCCGGGGGCACCACAAAGGGACCGCGACAGCGTGGCGAGTACGGCGCTTGGTCGCTACGACACTCCGGCACCGACGTTTCGCCGAGAGTTGCGCGCGACGCGCGACGCTCCACACCCTCGCGTGAAGATCGAGGTGCACGCACTGGCGACGCGTGCCATCGCGCCCGCTCGGTAGAGTCCGACGGCCCGGGACAAGCGCCGATCCGCGTCTCTTCGGCCACGGAGTCGTCGCGCACTCTCGGCCCTCTCGAGGCGCCCCGCGAGCGCCGCTTCGGCTCGTCGTTCCTACCGTAGTAGTTCCTACCGTAGTAGGATCCATTCGTGAGCGTTGAGAAGATGAGCGTCTCCATGCCTGCGTGGCTCCACAACGAAGTGCGCGACGACGCTGCGCACCGTGGTGAGACCCTCTCGCACTGGCTGTCCGACGCCGCGCAGAGCAAGCTGCGCGAACGTTCCCTCGACCGCTTCCTCGAGACGTGGGAGGTCGAAAACGGGCCACTCACATCAGAGGAACTCGAGAGGGCCGCCACGCGCCTCGGTCCGCAGGAGTCGGCGCCAATCACGGGCACGTACCGCTTTGAGATCGCGTCGTTGGACGAGACCGGCAGAGGTCTCATTGCCGCCATTACGCGCCTGGTCGAGAGTGGACACCGCGTCACGGTGTTGCTGGGCGATGATCCGCACCGCCCCGCGGGTGAAGACGCGACCAGTGCAACACCTCGCGAGGCACGAGGAAGCGCACGGTGACCGCCCTCGTCTTGGACGCGGGCTTCTTCATCACGATAGAACGTCGCGACCGAGAGAGCGCCGCTCTCTTGAAGGTCGCGCGAGAGCGATCATGGTCGTTGCGCACCAATGGCGCCGTGCTCGCCGAGGTGTGGCGGGGAGGAACAAACCACCAAGCACCACTGGCCGCACTCCTGCACGCCGTGAGCGTGGTGCCCGTCGATGACGAGCTCGCCAAAGAGGCGGGCACTCTGATTCGCGACGCGCGCACCGGCACGGCGATCGATGCCACCCTGGTCGCCATCGCCGCCAAGGGTGACCGAGTGGTGACCAGCGATCCGCACGACATAGGTGTTCTGGTCGCCGCGTGCGGGCGCGCCGTCACCGTCGTGGCGTGTTGAGGGACCGACGAACGCCGCAGAGACTCTCGCGGTGAACGCCCGCGTGACGAGGTGATCCTGCGACCCGCCAACCCTCGGATATCGCGCGCGACGAGGCGAAGCTCGACGCGGTGAGATCAGCCCAACGGTAGCTTCGACGCGTTTTCGGCGAGCCACGCGTCAAAAGAGTGCAGGTCGGGGTTGAGCGCGCGCGTGGCGTTGAGGTCGCGCTTGGCGCAGTACTCGTCGGAGAACTCCGCGTTGTACTGGAACATGTTTCCCAGCTCCTCGGCGGCGGGAAAGCCAAAGGCCCGATAGGCGTCCGGCGTGACGGCGTTGTAGCGGACCTCTTCGCCGAGGGCCTTGGAGAGACTTGCGGCCATCTCCGCCCCGCTCAGGTGCCCCCCGGCGATGCTGACCGTCTGGCCGATGAACTTCTCGCCGGCGGCGAAGACGCCGTAGGCGCAGGCGCCGATGTCGCCGGCTGCGATCCCGGCGAGCTTCGCGTCGCCCAGGGGGAAGGTGATGGAGAGGCTTCCGTCCTCGCTTCGCTGGGGACCCATGCCGAAGTAGATCAGGTTCTCCCAGTAGAAGGAGGTGTTGAGGAAGGTGGTGGGCACGCCGGCGTCGCTAAAGAGGTGGTTGGCCTCGCCCTTGGCATCGAAGTGAGGCACCTTGTACTTGCCCAGGATCGTCGGCATGCGAGTGTCCTCGAGGGGCACGGAGTCGCGAACGTCTTCGAGGGTCGACCAGACGACGTGCGAGACGCCGGCCGCCTTCGTCGCACGCGCGAGAATCCCCGCCTGCTCGATCTCCTTGTCAGCCGAGAAGTGCTCCCAGAAGTTGGTCAGGCAGTAGGCCCCGTAGGCGCCGGAAAAGGCGGCCACCAGGCTCGCCTCGTCATCGAGGTCCGCGCAGACCACTTCCACGCCCAGCGCGGCGAGCGCCTGGGCCTTGTCCGAGTTGGGGTCGCGGGTGATGGCTCGAGCGCTGTAACCGTCCTGGGGGTGAGCGAGGATCGCGCGGATGAGACCGCCGCCCTGGGCTCCGGTGGCGCCGACGACGGCGATGATCTTGGTGGCGCTCTGAGTCATGAAATGCCCCTCGTTTCGTTGATTAGCAGTAGTGCACGGCGCATCCGTAGCGGAGTCGTGGCTTTGATGTTCACACTTGCTTAACGGACGTTAACCGCGACTCTACACACCGAGGGGGCATAACGCCAGCGAGTTCGTAGCAATTCTCCCCGAGCGACCGTGACGCCGCTCGAGGCTGGACCACTCGGCGAGCGCGAAGTAGTCGCGTCGACTCGACCTCGTCGACGAAGCGACGACGCGATTCACGTCGCCCTGGGTCGAGGGCCCAGGGACTTTCCTAGGTCCAAAGGCCCGTCGCGGCGAGCGACCGCCCAGGACTACGGTGAGGGCAACTTGCTGCATGAATCGAGGTGTCCATGAACTCGATACGCCACCCCAAGGCGCGTACCGTCGCAATCGTTGGCCGAGCGGGAGTGGGCAAGACCTCGTTACTCGACGCGTTGGTCGTCGCGACCGGCGGTCTCTCCAAGGCCGGGCGGGTGGAAGATGGTTCCACGATCGCGGGCAATGATCCCGAGGAGCGACGCCACCACACGTCGCTCGGCATCGCGATGGCGCCGGTGTGGATCGGTGAAGACAAGCTCACCCTCCTCGACACACCCGGGTTCATCGACTTCTTCGCCGAGGTGGAACGAGCCCTCGACGTGGCTGACGTCGCGCTACTCGTCGTGGGCGCGGTCAACGGCGTGACCAACGACACCGCGGTCCTGTGGGACCTGTGCCGTGACGCCGGCGTGCCCGTCGTCGTCTTCATCAACATGCTCGACGCCGAGCGCGCCGACTTCGAAGCGACCCTCTCGGCGCTCGAACGGCTCATCGGGCCCACCCTGGCGCCCCTCGAGCTGCCCATCGGACTGGGCGCGTCATTTTCCGGCGTCGTGGACTTGCTCGCCGACGAGGCCATTACTTACGGGTCTTCGGGAACGAGCCACGGTCCGGTTCCCGCCGAGCTGGCCGAGCTCGAGGCACGCGTGCGCGCGAGCCTGCTCGAAGCGATCGTTGTCGGCGACGACTCACTGACGGAGCGCTACCTCGAGGGTGAGACTCCCGACATGAGCGAGCTCGAGTCGGTGCTCGGACACCTGATGGTGGAGGGGCGCATCGTGCCGGTCACGTGCGGGTCGGTCACGAGCGCGATCGGCATCGATCGACTGATCACCCTGCTCGACGAGATCGCCGAGAGTCGGCCCATTCCGATGTTCGAGGGTGGCGAACTCGTTCACCTCGAACGCTCCCCCGACGCCGATCTCGTGCTGCGGGCCTTTAAGGTCATCGTCGACCCCTACGTCGGGCGCATCGTCGTGTGCGAAGTGGTCTCGGGCACGATCCAGGGCGACGTCACGGTGGCCAACGCTCGCACCCGTGGCGAAGAGCGCCTCCACGGTCTGAACTACCTCGTGGGCTCGAAGTTGCACTCGACCGAGCGAGCGGTCGCCGGCGACGTCGTGGCGTTCGCCAAGTTGAACAACGTACGGGTGGGCGACGTCCTCGCCCGGCCCGCCCGCGACCTCGCGGCCGTCTCGGGAGCCGGACGAGCCCACGCGCTCTCAGCCGCCGTCGTGGCCGCGGCAAGTGACGACGAGAAGGTCTCCTCCGCGCTGCACCGTCTCGTCGAAGAGGACACCGCCCTGCGCGTGCGCCACGATCCCGTCTCCCGATCGCTCGTCGTCGACGCGATGGGCGAGATGCACCTCCAAGTCGTCCACGAACGGCTCAAGCGGCGCTACGGCGTTGACGTCACGTGGGCGGCGCCACCGGTCGCCTACTTCGAAACGATCCGTGCGGCGGCCGACGTCGAGGGGCGACTCAAGAAGCAGACCGGCGGGCACGGCCAGTTCGCCGTCGTGAACGTGAAGTTTGAGCCACTCTCGCCCACCGAGGCCTTCGACTTTGTCGACGCCGTCGTCGGCGGGTCCGTGCCACGTCAGTACATCAGCGCGGTGAGGAACGGTATTGAAAAGGCCATGGCCCACGGTGGCCCGTCGGGCCAGCCGGTGATCGGCGTGCGCGCGACCCTCTACGACGGCAAGTCTCACAGCGTGGACTCTTCGGAGGCGGCCTTTGAGACCGCGGGATCACTCGCGCTGCGCGCCGCTCTCGAGAAGTCGGGCACCGCCCTGCTCGAGAGAATCATGGCCGTCGAGGTGACCGTTCCCGCCGAGTTCCTCGGCGACGTGCTCACCGACCTCTCGAGCCGGCGCGGACGCGTCATCGGCACAGATCAGAACGAGCGCGGCGACACCGTCGTGGCGGCCCACGTGCCCGAGGGCGAGCTGACGCGTTACGGGCTCGAGTTGAGGGCCCTCAGCGGTGGACGGGGGCGCTTTCGCGCCGAGGCGCACCACTTCGCCGAGGCGCCCAAGGTGGCCGCGAAGTAGCTCCCTAGGAGACGATGACGAGGCGCACCGTGTCGGTGATCTGTGCGCCGCCCGAGGCCGAACCCGCCATCACGATGATGGTGTCGCCGGCCTTGGCCGTGCCCGAGACCTTCAACTGGGCGACCGCGAACTGACAGAGGTCGTCGATGTCGGTCGAGGGCGAGAGGTACGTTTCTTGGACGCCCCAGGAGCTACGCAGTTGGCGCGCCGTACCCTCGCTCGGCGTGATGGCCACGATCGGCATCGGCGGGCGAAATCGCGAGATGGCGCGCGCGGTCATGCCCGAACGCGTGCAGGCGACGATCGCCACCGCGTTTTCCTCCATCGCCGCGCGCCACGCGGCGCCGGTGACCGCGGCGGTGATGCGCAGTGACTGCGTGCCGGTGCCCACGGTCTCTTGCACGCCCAGCCCCTCGCCCCACTGGCGGTAGGGAAAGAAGGCTTCGGCCCGGCGCACGATGCGATCCATCGTGACCACGGTCGCCACGGGGTCGTCGCCGATCGCGGTCTCGCCCGAGAGCATCACCGCGCTCGCGCCGTCGAGCACCGCGTTGGCGACGTCGGTCACCTCGGCGCGCGTGGGCACCTGGGCGTGAGTCATGGACTCGAGCATTTGCGTGGCCACGACGACGGGTCGCGCGTAGCGGATGCCGTGGCGCACGATGTTCTTTTGGAGGTGAGGCACCTCTTCGATGGGCATGCGCACGCCGAGGTCACCGCGCGCGACCATGATGGCGTCCGAGACCGCGATGATCTCGTCAAGATTGGCCACGCCCTCGCTCGTCTCGATCTTGGCCATGATGAGCACGTCGTCGCGCGAGAGAACGCTGCGCGTCGAGACGATGTCAAAGGCTGAGCGCACGAAGGAGACCGCGAGTATCTCGAAGGCCTCGTCGCGCAGGGCTTCGAGGCGCGCGCGGTCTTCGGGGGTGGGCAGGCGATCATTCAAGAGCGACGACGGCAGCGAGAGACCAGGCTTGCCAGTGACGACGCCACCGGCGACCACCAGCGCGCGCACCGCATCGCCGGAGGCGACGACCTCGAGCGAGACGCCTCCGTCTCCCAGGTGCACTTTGTCTCCCACTCGCAGCAGGCTCAGCACGTCCGCGCGCTCGACGACGATGCGCTCGGCGGTGGAAATTTCGCCAAAGCCCTCGGCCAACTCGACGCGGGTCCCCGTCGCGAGCTCGACGGGCTGGGCCCCAAAGGAGCCGGCGCGGATCTTGGGTCCGGGGATGTCGACCATGATCGCCACGTCGGGCGCGAGGGCGCGCACGCGGCGCAGTCGCTCAATGCCCGAGGGGATGTCGCCGTGAGCGAAGGAGAGGCGAAAGACGTCTACGCCGGCGTCGATCAGATCCTTGATGACCTCATCACTCTCTGAGGCCGGACCAATGGTGGCCACGATTCGCGTGCGTCGCACCGACATCCCTTCATCGCTTTCACCAAGTCTACGAGACGCTCTCGCGTCGTTTCGTCGGCCGGCGCGGTGACCTTGGGCCCGGCCGTGGGCATTTGGGCCTTAAGGGCGAGGAGTACAGTACGACTAGATCGAGGCTGACGTGGCGCGGCCGTCGGGTCAAGGAGGATTCTGCGTGGAACCGACGAACACGGGTGAGCCGAATTACTACCACCGTGTCGTCGATTGCCAGTGGGCCTGCCCCGCGCACACCGACGTTCCCGGCTACATCCGCCTCATCGCTCAAGGACGCTTCGACGACGCGTACCTACTCAACCGCGAGTCGAACGTCTTTCCCGGCGTGCTGGGGCGCACGTGCGACCGACCCTGCGAACCGGCGTGCCGGCGCGGACGCGTCGACGGCAGTCCGGTGGCGATCTGCCGTCTCAAGCGTGTCACCTCCGACCTAAAGGGCGACATCGCCGATCGCCTCCCCCAGGCGCCGGCGGTCAAGAATGGCAAGCGCGTGGCCTGCGTGGGTGCGGGCCCCTCGTCTCTCACCGTGGCGAACGACCTCATGCCCCTGGGCTACGAGGTCGTCATGTTCGAGAAGTTCGACCGGCCCGGCGGTCTCATGCGCACGAACATCCCCGAGTTTCGACTACCCGATCGCGTGCTCGACGAGGAGACCGGCGTCATCCTCGACATGGGCGTGGACATTCGCTACAACTCCCCCGTTGACAGCCTGCGCGCCCTCGTGGACGAGGGCTACGACGCCGTCTTCGTGGGCGTGGGAGCCCCGCGCGGCAAAGAGTTGGACCTGCCCGGTCGCTACGAGGACCCCGAGCACGTGCACATTGGCATCGACTGGCTCGAGTCGGTGAGCTTCGGCCACGTCGAGTCAATCGGCCGTCGCGTGTTGATCATTGGCGTGGGCAACACCGCGATGGACTGCTGTCGCACGTCGCGCCGGGTGGGCGCCGACGACATCAAGGTCATGGCCCGTCGGCCCCGCGAGTACTTCAAGGCCTCGCCCTGGGAACTCGAGGACGCGGAGGAAGAGGGCGTGGAGATCGTCGTCAACCACGCGCCCAAGCGCTTCGTGCTCGAGAACGGTCGCCTGGTGGGTATGGAGTTCGACGTCGTCGAGTGGGACGAGGGCGCGCGCCACTCGAGCGTCGTTGACACCGTCATCATTCCCTGTGACGACGTCATCCTCGCCATCGGCCAGGAGAACGCCTTCCCCTGGATCGAGCGCGACCTCGGACTCGACTTCGGCGACTGGGACATGCCCGTTGTCGACACCACGACGTTCCAGTCCACGCGCCCGGGCGTCTTCTTCGGCGGCGACGCCGCGTGGGGGCCCAAGAACATCATCTGGGCCGTCGCCCACGGACACCAGGCCGCCATCTCGATTCACCAGTACTGCCAGGGCGAAGACGTCGCCGCGCGCCCGCACGAAGCAATGAAGCTCACCAGTACGAAGATGGGCATGAACGAGTGGAGCTACCACAACGACTACAACCCCTCGCCGCGCCAGCAGATGAGCCACGTCGAGTTGACCCGGCGCTTCGAGGCGCTCAACCTCGAGGTCGAGTTGGGCTTCACCGCCGAGCAGACCGCACGCGAGGCCCAGCGATGCCTCAACTGCGACGTGCAGACGGCCTTCCAAGAGAAGCTCTGCATCGAGTGTGACGCCTGCATCGATATCTGCCCCGTGCAGTGTCTAACGATTACCACCAACGCCGAGGAGAACGACCTGCGCTCGCGCCTCTCGGCGCCGTCGCCCAACCGCGACCAACCCCTCTTCGTCTCCGGCGCCCTCCCCCAGACCGGTCGGGTGATGGTCAAAGACGAGAACGTGTGCGTGCACTGTGGCCTGTGCGCGGAACGCTGTCCCACGTCGGCGTGGGACATGGAAGAGTTCACCCTCGATATCCCCTACGCCTCCGGCGTGCGCCACATCCCGGTGCGCTCGGTCGGCGCCGTCAGGAGTTAGCAATGTCCCTCGACTTCGCCCCCACCCACGCGCCCGCGGTCAACGACTTCTCGGTCAAGCTCGCCAACGTGAACGGCACCGGCTCGGCCAGCGCCAACAGCCTGCTCATGCAGGCGATCTTTCGCATGGGCGTGCCCGTGTCGGGCAAGAACCTCTTCCCCTCCAATATCCAGGGCCTGCCCACGTGGTACGAGATCCGCGTCAACGCCCTAGGTCACACCGCGCGCAGCTTGGACTACGACCTCATGGTGGCGATGAACTCCGCGACGTACCGTGAGGACATCGCCGACGTCGTCCAGGGTGGCTACGTGCTCTACGACTCGTCCTGGCCCCTCGATCCGGATCTGGCGCGCGAGGACGTGACCTTCCTCGGCGTGCCGCTCGCGACGATGTGCATTGAGAACTTCGTGGCCCCGCGCGAGCGAATCCTCATGAAGAACATCGCCTACGCCGGCAGCCTCGTTGCGCTGCTGGGCATCGACGCCGACATCGTCTCCCAGCTCCTCGCCGAGACCTTCTCGCGCAACGAGCACCTGCGCGAGTCAAACCAGAAGGCCCTCCAACTCGGCTACGACTACGCGATCGCAAACTTCTCCTGCCCACTGCCCTTTTCCGTGGCGCCGATGGATGCGACGAGCGAGTCCATTCTCATCGACGGCAACACCGCCGCGGCTCTGGGCTGCCTCTACGCCGGCGCCACGGTGACGGGCTGGTACCCCATCACGCCGGCCACCGCGGTGATGGACAACTTCCAGCGCCTGTGTCAGAAGTACCGGCGCGTCGCGGTCGTTGACGAGAACGGTGAGACAACCTACGAGAACAACTTCCTCATCGTTCAGGCCGAGGACGAAATCGCCGCTATCGGCATCGTGCTCGGAGCGTCCTGGAGCGGGGCGCGCAGCTTCACCTCGACCTCGGGGCCGGGGATCTCACTCATGAACGAGCTGCTGGGCCTCGCCTACTACACCGAGATCCCGGCCGTCGTCATCGACGTCCAGCGCACCGGACCCTCGACCGGCATGCCCACGCGCACCCAGCAGGCCGACATCTTGCTCTGCGCCTACGCGAGTCACGGCGACACGAAGCACATCCTGGTGTTTCCCGCGAACCCCGCGGAGTGTTTCGAGATGGCCGTGACGTGCTTTGACCTCGCCGAGCGATTCCAGACGCCCGTGTTCATGCTGAGCGATCTCGACATCGGCATGAACGACTGGGTCGTGCCCAAGCTCACCTGGGATGACAACTTCACGCCGGACCGCGGACGCGTGCTCTCCGATGTCGACCTCGCCGGAATGAAGGAGTTCTTCCGCTACGCCCACGAAGACGCCGAGCACGTCAGCGCGCGCACGCTGCCCGGATCGGACGAGAAGGGCGCCTACTTCATTCGCGGCTCGGGCCACGACCAATTCGGTCGCTACACCGAAAAGCCTGAGGAGTACCAGCAGGTCGTCGACCGCCTCAAGCTCAAGCACGCGGCCTCAGCGGCTCACGTGCCCGCGCCACTCGTCGAGTCGCGCGAGGACGCCCGAGTGGGACTGCTCACACTGGGCAGCTGTGACCTCGCGGTGCGCGAGGCTCGCGACCTCCTGGTCGCCGCCGGCGTGGCGTGTGACTTCATGCGCGTGCGCGGGTTCCCCTTCGTCGAGGACGTGCGCGCCTTCGTCGAGGGCCACGATCACTGCTTCGTGATCGAGCAGAATCGCGACGGTCAGTTGCGCACGCTCATCGCCGCCGAGACTGGCGCCCCGCGCGAGGCCATGACCTCGATTCTCGCCTACGGGGGATTTCCCCTCAGCGCACGCACCGTTGTTGACGCCGTCACCGAACACCTGGAAGGCTGACATGCCCTCAATCACCAAGCCCCTGATCCCCCTCGCCCCGCTCGCGAAGAACGAGCTGGGACTCACCATCCGCGACTACGAGGGAGCGATGTCCACGCTGTGCGCGGGCTGCGGTCACGACTCGGTCACCGCCGCGATCACCCACGCGTTCTGGGAGCTCTCGACCCCGCCGCACATGATCGCCAAGCTCTCGGGGATCGGCTGCTCATCCAAGACGCCGACCTACTTCGTGCGCGGCGCGCACGGCTTTAACTCCGCGCACGGGCGCATGGCGACCATCGCGACTGGCGCCTACGCGGCGAATCGTGAGCTGACCTACCTCGGGATCTCCGGCGACGGCGACTCGCTGTCAATTGGACTTGGTCACATGGCCCACGCCATTCGCCGCAACGTCAAGATGGTCTACGTCATCGAGAACAACGGTGTCTACGGCTTGACCAAGGGCCAGCTGTCCGCCTCGGCCGACATCGGCTCGCGACCCAAGAAGGGTGAGGCGAACGTCATCGCGCCGATCGACCCGATCATGCTCGGACTCAGTCTCGGCGCCACGTTCCTCGCGCGCAGCTTCTCGGGAGACAAGGAACAGCTGATCCCCATCTTGAAGGCCGCGGTCGCCCACAACGGACTGGCCCTCATCGACGTCATCAGCCCGTGCGTGACCTTCAACGACCACGAGGGCTCGACCAAGAGCTACCGCTTCATGCGCGAGCACGAGGTCAAGGAGGTCGTCGCGGACTTCGTGCCGCTGCGCCGCGAGATCCACGCCTCGATTCCCGCCGACGGCACGCGCGTCGTTCCCATGCACGACGGCTCCATCGTGCGCTTTCGCTCGGTGCCCGAGGACTACGACCCGCGCGACCGCAGCCGCGTCGAGGAGTACATCCGCGAGCACCAGGCGCGCGGCGAGGTCGTCACCGGCCTGCTCTACGTCGACGAGTCCGGCCAGACGCCCCACCAGATGGGCCACACGCCCGCGACCGGCCTCAACAAGGTGGCCTTTTCCGACTTGTGTCCGGGTTCCGCCGCGCTCGAGGCGCTACAAGAAGACTTTCGCTAGACGCGCCGACGCACCGGCACCACCACGTCGGCGCCGTCGATCTCCACCACCCTTAGGTCCATGGCGTAGCACGCGGCGAGTTCGGGGCTGCGCACGACCTCGCGCGCGGGACCGTCGAGCACCACGCGCCCGTGATCGAGCAGCACGAGTCGGTCCGCGAACTGGCCGGCCAGCGTGAGATCGTGCAGCGTCGCGAGCACGGTGAGACCGCACTCGCCGACCTCGCGGCGCAGCAACTCGAGCAACTCCATCTGGTGGCGCAGATCGAGTCCGGTAATGGGCTCGTCCAGCACCATCAGTGGCGTCGACTGGGCGAGGGCGCGCCCGAGCACCGCGCGCTGACGCTCACCGCCCGAGAGCGTGGCGACGTCGCGCTCGACGTAGCTGTCGAGGGAGAGGCGCTCGAGCACCGACGCCGTGGCGCGGCGGTCCTCGCTGGTGACCCCGCGCATCCAGCCGCGCCGGGCCAGGCGACCGAGTCCGACGTAGTCGCCCACGCTCATGCCCATCGGCACTTCGGGGTGCTGGGGGACGAGAGAGACGAGGCGGGCGCGCTCTCGCTCTGAGAGCCGCGACACTTCGACTCCGTCGATCTCGACCCGGCCGAACTTGGCGGCGCGAATGCCCGCGACGGCCTCGATGAGTGTCGTCTTGCCCGCGCCGTTAGGACCGATCACGGTGCACCACTGCCCCTCGGCGAGCTCGAGGGTCACGTCCTCGAGCAGCGTCGCCGCACCGGCGCGCACCGTCAGCTCGCGCAGCGCGACCCGGGTCACCGGCGGGTCCGACGCACGTTCAAGACCACCACGAACACCGGCGCGCCCACGAGCGCCGTGACGACGCCGATCGGCAGCTCGGAGGGCGCGAGGACGGTGCGCGCGATCGTGTCGCACAGCACCAGGAAAGCGGCGCCCCCCACCACCGAGATGGGGAGAATTCGCCGGTACGAGGTGCCCACGAGGAGGCGCACGAGGTGTGGCACGATGATGCCCACGAAGCCAATCAGTCCAACGGCCGAGACGACCGCCGCAGTACCGAGCGAGGACGCCGCCACGACGAGCAGGCGCACCTGACGCACCGGCAGGCCCAGCGAGCGACTCTCGTCCTCGCCCACGCTCAAGACATCGAGGGCGCGCGCGGCGGCGAGACACGTCCCCGCGCCCACGACCACGTAGGGCAGCACCATCACCACCGAGTGCCAGCTCGCCGTGGCGAGACTGCCGAGGAGCCAGATGTAGACGCGCGCAATCGAGTTCGACGAGGACTGCTGTAGGAAGGTCTGGGCGCTCGTGAGCAGAGACGACACCGCTACCCCCGCGAGGATCAGGGTCGAGGAGTTCGTGCGCAGTCCCCGCCCGCCGACGAGCCACGTGACGCTCACCGCGAGAATCGCGCCGGCGAAGGCGAGCAGTGGCGTCCACGTGGGGGTGACGCCACCCGCGTGCACGATGGCGAACGTCGCGCCGAGTCCCGCGCCAGCCGCCACACCGAGCAGGTAGGGATCGGCCAGGGGGTTACGAAACACCCCCTGGTACGAACCGCCCGCGACGGCGAGCATCGCCCCGGCGAGCACGCCGAGGACCAGGCGCGGGGCGCGCAGCTGCCAGATGATCGTCGAGTCCAGAGCGCTCAACGTGGAGTGGCCGAGGCCCAGGTGACTGAGCACGTCGCCCACGACACGACTCAGCCCGATGGGCGTGGGCCCGATCACGAGCCCCCCGAGAATCGCCGCGACGAGCAACGCGGCGGCGCCCGCCGCGACGATGATCACGCGCCGATGCGTCGGAGGGCTCGTGATCACCGCTATCCCCAGAGGGACGAGTCGGCGAGCGTCGCGCGCACCGCGACAGTGATGCGCTTCATGAGAAGAGACAACCTCGGTCCCCAACGCGAGGCCACGTCATCGTTCAGCGCCACCACGTGGTGGTGCACCACCGCCGAGATCGCGGCGAAGCCAGGTCGCTGGGCGAGCGAGGTCGGGGTCACCTGACAGCACACGGTGTCGGCCAGGAAGATCAGTTGCGGGTTGGCGCTCACGATGTACTCGGCGTTGAGCTGGGGATAGCCGGCGTCGGCGCTCGTCGCTTGCGCGTCGGCGATGTTGACCAGTCCCAACTTTTTCATAAGCAGTCCCACGAACGTCGCGCTCGTCACCGAGTAGAACGTCGGATCCAGCTCGTAGTAGACGTTGATCGTCTGGCTCGCGTGCGCGGGCACCGAGGCCACGTCGGCGTTGATGGACGTGGCGATGGAGGTCGCGAGGCGCCGAGCGGCGGCGACGTGACCGGTCAGTTCTCCCAGTTGACGGATCTGCGCGTAGGCGCCGCCCAAGTTGGTCGGCGCGTCCTGCTCGACGACCTTGACGCCGAGGGCACGTAGTTTCTCCTTGATCGAGTTGGCGTCATAGGAGATGATCACGAGGTCGGGCTTCGTCGAGGGGTGCGTGGGCGTGCGCCGGCAGATGCCCACGATCGCCTCCACGCTCGGATTCAGTGCGTCAATGCGCTTGTTCGCCGCGGGCAGGCCGGTGGTGGGAAAATTTGAATCCTTGTCTACGGCCTGGACCTGGGGCCCCGCGCCGATGGCGTAGAGGGTCTCGGTCGCCGTGGGTGAGAGTGACACGACGCACTGAGGCCTCGGGGGTGACGCGTGCGCGGCCCCCGCGACGAGCGGCACGCCGAGGGTCAGGGCGAGCGTGGCGAGGCCCGCTCGAAGAGTTCGGTACATGGATGTCTCCTTTCCGTCGAAGTGGGGTGGGCGACGGATGGACATCCGAACGACCGCTCCTTACCTCGAGAGCTGTCAATTCACATCTCCTCGCCGCAGGCGACCTGGCTTGGAGCGAACTCCTTACAGTTGCGGGACAGCGTCGGAATCACACCGACTTCGCTGCCGCGAGGCACTCACGACGCTACACCACCCCCGCTGACGAGCTCGGGTGAGGCGACGACCTTGAGGGAGTCTCACGTGGTGCGCCCGACGCTCTCGACGCGTCACGGGTCACCAGAACAGAGCCGCGACCTCTCGCCGACCAAGGTTGATCCTATGAACATAATTACGCTTTTACGAGGGAAAACCGAACGTGACAGCGGGATCTACAGGGTGTACGTTCTGGCTATGGACACACTGTTGGCCGGAGTCTCGACCCTGTCACTGGCGCGCTGGCAGTTCGCGGTGACCACGGTCTTTCACTTTCTATTCGTGCCGCTCACGATCGGCCTGGGACTGCTGGTCGCGGTCCTACAGAGCGCCGCGTACCGCACGAAGGACGAGGCGTGGGAGCGCGCCACGCGCTTCTTTGGCAAGTTGTTCCTCGTCAACTTCGCCATCGGCGTCGTGACGGGCATCGTCCAAGAGTTCCAGTTCGGCATGGACTGGTCTCGTTACTCGGTCTTCGTGGGCAACATCTTCGGCGCGCCGCTCGCCATCGAGGGGCTACTCGCCTTCTTCATGGAGTCCACCTTTCTCGGCGTGTGGATCTTCGGTCGCGGGCGCGTCAGCGACAAGGTTCACCTCGCCTCGATCTGGCTGGCCAGCCTCGGCACCATCCTCTCGGCCGCGTTCATCGTCGCCGCGAACTCCTGGATGCAGCACCCCGTCGGCTACACGATCGACCCCGTCAGCCACCAGGCGGTGATGAACAACTTCTGGGCCGTTATGACCAACTCGACGTTTCTGCTCGCCTACGGTCACGTGCTCTTCTCGGCGTTCCTCACGGGCTCGGTGTTCATGTTGGCCGTCTCGGCGTGGCACCTTCGCCGCTCGCACGACACGGAAGCCTTTTCCAAGGCAATTCGCATCGCCATCGTGGTCACGATGATCAGTTCACTGGGCACGATCTTCCTCGGTGACTCCCAGGCCAAGCAGATGACCACCCAGCAGCCGATGAAGATGGCCGCGGCCGAGGCGCTCTACACGACGAGTAGCGGCGCGAGTTTCTCACTACTCACCATCGGTGACCTGTCGGGCAATCCGGTCTTCCAGGTGCGCGTGCCCCACATCCTCAGCGTGCTCGCGACCAACACGTGGAACGGCAAGGTCGAGGGCATCCACGAGCTCCAGGCCGCGGCCGCGAAGAAGTACGGCGCGGGAAGCTACGTGCCGGTCATCTGGATCCTCTACTGGTCGTTTCGCGTGATGGTGGGCCTGGGCTTCTTGCTCTTGGCCCTCGGCGCCATCGGACTGTGGTTGATGAGAAAGCATCGAGTGGAGACCTCAAAGCGCTTCTTGCGTTTCGCCACGTGGATGGCGCTCGCGCCCTTCATCGCCAACTCCGTGGGCTGGATCTTCACCGAGGTCGGCCGCCAACCCTGGGTGGTCTACGGGCTGCTCAAAACGTCCCACGCGGTCACTCTCATCGCCCCGGGTTACGTCGCGGCGAGTTTCATCGGCTTCACGGCGATCTACTCACTGCTCGCCGTGGTGGAGATTGGGCTGTTGCTCCGCCTCGCCAAAGTACCCGCCGCTCCGCTCGCGCCCGCGCAAGCGGAGCCTGAGTTGATCTACTAGGAGGCATCGTGTTGCTACTGGCCACGGCCCCGAGCGGCTTGGAAAAGCTCTGGTTCGCCCTCATCGGGGTGCTCTGGCTCGGGTACTTCTTTCTCGAGGGGTTCGACTTCGGCGTCGGGATCCTGTTCCCCTTCGTCAGCCGAGACGACACCGACCGGCGTGTAGCAATCAACACGATCGGTCCCGTGTGGGACGGCAACGAGGTCTGGCTGCTCACCGCCGGAGGTGCGACGTTCGCGGCCTTTCCTCTCTGGTACGCGACGGTGTTCTCCGGGTTCTACCTGGCGCTCTTTCTCGTGCTCGCCGCCCTGATCTTTCGCGGTATGGCCTTTGAGATGCGCCACCGTCGCGACGACGACCACTGGCGGCGGTGGTGGGACCGAGCGCTCTTTTGGGGGTCGGCGCTGCCCGCTTTGCTGTGGGGTGTCGCCTTCGCGGACTTCATCCACGGCGTACCCATCGGCGCCAACGCCACCTGGACTGGCACCTTCTTCGACCTGGTGAAGCCCTACGCCCTCGTGGGCGGCCTCTCGACGCTCTCGCTCTTCACCCTGCACGGCGCGACGTACCTCGGTCTCAAGGCCTCGGGCGACGTCCGCGAGCGCGCGGGCCTGCTCGCCCAACGTCTGGCGCCCATCACGTTCATCATCGTGACGGCGTTTTTCGCCTGGACGTATCAGAGTTCGCGCACGATGCACCACCAGGGGCTGGTGCCGCCGCTCCTACCCATCCTCGGCATCGGCGCGCTCGGGGCCGTCGCGTGGCTCACCCACGAGCGACACGAGGGATGGGCCTTCATGGCGACGGCCTTCACCATCGTGACGCTCTTTACCACCGTGATGTTGAACCTCTATCCCAACGTCCTCGTCTCTTCGATCAGCCCGGCCTACGACGTGACCATCACCGCCAGCGCGTCGCACCCCTACACGCTCACCGTGATGAGTTGGGTCGCCCTGATCTTCACGCCCCTCGTGCTCGCCTACCAGAGTTGGACGTACTGGATCTTCCGTCGGCGCGTGCGCCGTCCGGACGAGCCACTTACGGCTGAGCACTCTTCACCTATCGGGTGAGCGACTCACCCACCGACCTCCTGAGACGACTCGCTCGTCTCACGCCCCTCGCGCGCGGCGTGGTCGTCGCGGGGGCCCTCTGGTCGGCGCTGGCGAGCGTGGCCATCATCATCCAGGCCCTCGCCATCGCCCGCGTCGTCGGTGACCTTTTCGTGTCGCCTCGCGCGTCAGTGGGTTCAGCCCTCGTCGTCCTCGCGCTCGCGACGGCGCTGCGCGCCGGCGCGGGAGCGCTCGCCACGTTGAGCGCGGGGCGCCTCGCGAGTCCCCTGCGGCGCGACCTTCGTCGGCGCGCGATGGCTCAAGTCCTCGCTCGTGGACCGCGAGCGAGCGTCGACGCGACGCTCCAACTGTCGACCCGCGGCGTCGAAGCCGTCGAGGCGTACCTCGCTCGCTACGTGCCGGCGCTCGCCGCCTCACTCGTGGCGCCGGTGCTCTTCGTCGCCTGGCTGTTCAGTCAGGACTGGCTGAGCGCGACGATCGTCAGTGTGTGCGTGGCTCTCCTGCCCCTCTTCATGGCCCTTCTCGGCGCCGAGGCCAAGGCCAAGATGCAGGCCAGCTGGGACGAGCAGCAGCGCCTCGCCGGCTACTTCGGCGACGTCGTGCGCGGCATGGCCACGCTGAAGGCCTTCAACCGCTCGCGCGACGCGGTGAACTCGCTCGACGCCGTGGGCCGGTCACTGCGCGAGTCGACCATGGTGACCCTGCGCGTGGCGTTCCTCTCGAGTTTCGCCCTCGAGCTGCTCAGCTCGCTCGCCACCGCCCTCGTGGCGCTCTTTCTCGGAGTGCGACTGCTCCACGGCGAACTGAGCCTCGAGCGCGCAGTAGCCATCTTGATCGTGACGCCCGAGGTCTTCTTACCGCTGCGTCGAGTGGCCGCCGCCTACCACGCGTCGGCGACGGGTGTCGCCGCCGGCGAGTCGCTCCTCGCCTCCCTCGAGGACGCGCCGAGGGTGGGCGCGCCGGCACCCGCACGCGCACCCGCCCTCGACGTGGCCGACCCGAGCGACCCCGCGCGGCGCGCGCGCGTCGCCCCCGGTGGGCTGCTCCTCGTCACCGGTGTCTCGGGAGCGGGCAAGTCGAACCTACTGCGACGCCTCTGCACGCTGCTAGAGCCCGCACCCGGCGCGGTGTTGGTTGATGGCGTCGACCTGTGCGAGCTCGACGAGCGACAGTGGCGCGCGCGCGTGGCCTGGCTGGGTCAAGACCCGCGCGTCAGTGGGGCGAGTGTGCGCGAGGCCGTCACCCTCGCCGACCCCGCGATCAGTGACACCCAGGTGCGCGACGCGCTGGCTCTCGTGGGCCTCAGCGTCGACCTCGATCGTCCCCTCGGCGAGAACGCCGCGACACTCTCGGCCGGCGAGCGGCGCCGGCTGGGCCTCGCGCGTTGTCTCGTGCGTTCGCCCCTCGTGCTCGTCCTCGACGAGCCCACGGCCCACCTGGACGCGCGCGGGGCCGAGGAGCTCGCCGCGGTGATCGACGCGCTACCCATGACCCGCGTCGTGGCCTCACACCGCTGGCTGCGCGCCGACGCGCACCTCACCGTGGGGGCGTCGTGAAGTCGCAATCCCTCGTCGGCGCGGCCCTCGTCGCGCAGCGACGCGCCGTCACACGCGCGCTCGGAGCCGGTCTCGGGGTGGGACTGGCCACGGTGGGTCTCGCCGGCACGTCGGCGTGGCTCATCGTGCGTGCGGCGCAACGTCCCGCGGTGCTCTCACTCACGGTGCCGATGGGTCTCGTCCAGCTCTTCGCTCTCGCCAAGGCCGCCGGGCGCTACCTCGAGCGCACCCTCACTCACGGGGTCGTGCTGAGCGTGATGGGCACGGTGCGCCAACGCGTCGCTCGTCTCATCGAGCCGCGCGTGCCCGCCGGTCTCGGTCCGCGCAGCGCCGACGTCGTTGACCTCGCGGTGCGCGACGTCGAGACCGTCGAGGACCTGCTCGCGAGCGTGTCGGGTCCACTGGTAACGAGCGCCGCGGCGGGACTCGTCACCGCCCTGGTCAGTGGCGTGGTGGTGGGCGCCTCCGGCGTCCTCCTCGTGCTCTGTCTGGCCGGCGACCTCGTCGCGTGGCCGTGGATCACGCGACGCGCCCTCGCTCGCGCCGACGCCGATCTCACCGCGGCGCGAGCGGCGATCTCGGGGATCACCGCCGACGTCGCCGCTGGCTGGGAGGAGTACGCGATGGGTGGCGCGCACGTCGCGCTCGCCCGCCGACTCGACGCACTCGAGGCCGCCTACGACGCGGCCGAGGCGCGTCGGCGGCGCTGGCGGGCCCTCGCCGAGGTCTTGATGGTGGCGACCTCCGGCACCGGGGCGCTGCTCGTTCTTCTCGCGAGCGCCCACGCACGCCTCGGGGGCCTCAACCGCGCGCTCGTCGCGGTGCCGGTCCTCTTGGTCCTCGCCGCGCTCGACATGGTGGCGGCCGCCGGCACTGGTCTCATCGACAGCGGTCCCCAGCGTGCGGCGCTCGCTCGCTTCAGCGCGCTCGAACGCGTCCCCTGGCCCGTCGTTGACCCCCCCGCGCGCGCGAGCGAGGTCGAGAGCGACGGCGAGCTCGTCGCACGCGACGTGACCTTTGCCCGCGACGAAGCCGTCCTGAGCGGCGTCTCTCTCACACTCTCACCCGGAGACGTCGTCGTCCTCGAGGGTCGCAGCGGCGCGGGCAAGACCACGTTCGCCCGCCTCCTCGCGAAATTCCTCACGCCCTCGCGCGGGGAGATCTCGCTCGCCTCGCGCCCCTACCACGAGCTCGCGGCCGATCAGGTGCGCGCGCGCGTGGGTCTCGCCGAGGACACGCCCCACGTCTTTCACGCGTCGGTGGGAGCCAACGTGCGCGTCGCGCGCGCTCAGGCGAGCGACGTCGAGGTGACCTCGGCCCTCGAGCGCGCCGGACTCGCGTCGTGGCTCGGCGGCCTCGCCCAGGGCCTGGAGACGCCCCTCGGCGGCGAGACAACGGGACTCTCGGGCGGCGAGCAACGACGTCTGGGTCTCGCGCGCGAGTACCTCACGGGTCGACGGGTCCTGCTCGTGGACGAACCCACCGAGGGCCTCGACGAGGCGAGCGCGCGCGACGTACTCGCTCGGCTCACTCGCCACGACCCGCAGGCCATCATCGTGATCATCTCGCACCGCGAGCGTGACCGCGCCGTCGCGACGCGACGGGTGGCACTACGCGACGGTCGCCTCGAGGGCGACCTCGAGTCGTCCTAGACGTCCCACCAGATCGTCGAGAGCTCGCGAGCGATCGGCGCGGGTTGGCTGGCGAGGTAGTCGTAGACCTCGGACTCGCGCGCGGCGGGCAGGCAGAGGCGGATACGCGCGAAGTGCGCAGCCCGCGCGAGGTCGTGCTCGCCTCGCAGGGGCGCGACGAAACTCTCTCGCGTGGCCGTCACGCCCATGTCGGCAAGGACCGCAAGCAGGTCCTCGGGCGTGGGCCCGACGGGCCGTTCGAGGCCCCAGAAGTGACGCCAGGCGTCAGACATCGCCGAAAGAGGGTGACGCTCGGGCAGCTCGAGTACGACGCGAGCGCGCGCGTGCTCGCTCAGCGCGGTGAGGAAGGGAACGATGTCACCGACGTTGTAGACGACGTGGTGGGCCGTGACGACGTCGGCGATCTCGACGCGGTTGGCCACCGCGGGCCAGAAGCCCTCCACCGTCGCGCACGCGACGCCGCGCTCGGCGGCGCTGCGCGCGAACATCTCAAGCATCGCGCCCTGGTGGTCGACGCCGATCACCCGAGCGGCCGGCGGCACGAGGGCGAAGGCGGCCACGCCGCCCCCGCAGCCCACGTCGAGGACGCTCCCACCCTCGGGCATCGCCTCACGCGCGCGCGCGTGGCTCGGCGTGAGGTCGATGACCGTGGGGAGGGTGAATAACTCGGGCGGATGGATCCAGGGGCTCTCTTCGGCGCCGGCGAGGATGTGCTCGGGTAGAGCCCACGCCGCCAGCGAGTCGCGCCAGGTGTCCGCCGCGCTCACGATCTAGCGACCGAGGAGTTTCGAGAAGAGTCCGCCGCCCGATGAGGAGCTCGCGTCGCACTGGCAACGCTCAGCCTTGGGAACGCCGGCCAGGGCCTGCTCGATGTGGTTGCCGCAGCCGCTCCACGTGGGCTTGTTGCACGTGCGACACGTTGTCCGATGACACATAGTGGTGGTGTACCTTTCCTTGTTTCTTTTATTTTCGAGGGGCTAACCGACGAGGGCGAGCGACGTCGCCGCAGGCGACGAGCTCCACGTCTTGTAACCACCATCGAGGTTGCGGGCGTCAAAGCCCAGTTCGTTGAGTAGTCGGGTCGCGGTGTGGCCACGCTGGCCGACCTGACAGATAACGACGATCTCACGCGGTTCGAGTTCGCCGAAGCGCTCGCGAATCTCATCGACCGGCAGGTTGATCGCGCCGGGCACGCTGCCCCGGGCGAACTCGCCGGCGGTTCGCACGTCCACCAGTTGAGCGCCGCGGTCGCGGTACTCGGCGACCTCGCTCCACTGGACCGTCTTGACGAGGCCCGAGAGCACGTTCTCGGCCACGTAGCCCAAGATGTTCACGGGGTCCTTCGCCGAGCCGAAGGGCGGCGCGTAGGCGAGCTCGAGGTCGGCCAACTCGGGTGCGGAGATGTCGCCGCGAATCGCGGTGGCCAGCACGTCGATGCGCTTGTCCACGCCCTCGGTGCCGACCCCCTGGGCCCCCAGGATCTCGCCCGTGGTGGGCTCGACCATGATCTTGAGCGCCATCTGGCGCGCGCCCGGGTAGTAGCCCGCGTGGCTCGAGGGGTGGGTGTGAATCGCCAGCGCGGCGCGACCGGCCGCGACGAGGCGCTTTTCGTTCCAGCCGGTGGCCGCGATGGTCAGGTCAAAGACCTTCACGATGGCCGTGCCGATCGTCGCGCGTGGGCGCACGAGTCGTCCGGTGAGGTGGTCGGCCACGACGCGGCCGTGGCGGTTCGCCACGTTCGCGAGCGGCACGAGGGTCGCGGCGCCGTCGAGGGCGTCGGACTTCTCGGCCACGTCGCCGATGGCGTAGATGAGGGGATCACTCGTGCGATTGAACTCGTCGACCGCCACGCCCCCTCTCGCGCCAATCGTCAGTCCCGCCGCGCGCGCCAGACTGACGTCGGGACGCACGCCGATGGCCACCACCACGAGGTCGGCCGGGATCACTTCGCCCGAGCGCAGCTGCACCGCGGTCGGAGTCACGGCGTCGACGCCGTCGGCCAGACGCACGTCCACGCCGTGACGGGTCATCTCGTCGGTGACGAGTTGGGCCATCTCGGGGTCGAGGGGCGCCAGGAGCTGGTCGGCGGCTTCGACGATCGTGGTCGCGACACCGCGCTCGGTCAGGTTTTCGGCGATCTCGACGCCGATGAAGCCGCCGCCGATCACCACCGCGTGACGCGCCGCGCGATCCAGCGCCGCCGCCATGCGCTCGACGTCTTCGACGGTGCGAAGCGCGAGGGCCCGCTCGATGCCCGGCACCGGTGGAATCACCGGCGAGGCGCCCGGGCTCAGGATGAGGTAGTCGTAGTCGAGGTCGAAGGTGTCACCCTCGTCGAGGCGACGCACGCTCACGCTCTTGGTGGCGGGGTCGATCGCGGTGACCTCGTGGTGCACGCGCACGTCGAGGTGGAAACGCTCAAAGAGCGACTCGGGCGTCTGGAGCAGAAGGCTCTCCTCTTTTTCGATCACGCCGCCCACGTAGTAGGGCAATCCACAGTTGGCGTACGAGACGTAGCCGCTGCGCTCGAGGACAATGATCTCCGCGTCGTTGTCCAATCGACGGAGCCGGGTCGCCGCGGACATGCCGCCCGCCACTCCACCCACAATGATGACTCGCATGTCTCTCCTCAGGCCAGACTCAAGAAGAGCCGCTGCAGTTTGTCGGTCATGGATTCGGAGTCGATCGCCGGATCGACGATGCACTCGCGCAGACTCGAACTGATCAACATGAAGGCTGCGGTGTTGATCGCCTTGTTGACGGCCGCCATCTGGGTGATCACGTCCTCGCAACTGCGCCCCTCTTCGAGCATGCGCACGACCGCACCCATCTGACCGTGGGCGCGCTTGAGGCGCTTGGAGATCAGCGCGAGCTGCTCAGTGTCCTGGAGGACGTGTGAATCGGTGGGCACGGAAGTCCTTTCTTCTTGGTACTTACTCACGTCGGTCACTAGTGGCCACCCTTGAAGATCATGGTCACGAAGCGAATGTTGAGCGCGATGAAGCGCCAGGTCTGATACAGCGGGTTGGCGCGCTGGCGCAGCACGTGGGTGCTGGGCTCGGGGGCGTTGGCAATGTCGTTCGTCGCGTTGTCCATGGCTCTCCTATTCCGGGATCAGGTACCAGAGGGGGCGAGCCTTGGCCTTGTAGAGGAAGAGCACGTGGAGCATGTACTTGATCCAGTGCCCGGCGAGGCCGATTTCGCCGAAGGTGTCCTTGTCCGAACGACCCGATCCGGGGAAGCGCTTGTAGTCCGGCACCACCGGGTACATCGTCATCGACGCCGCGGTGCCGCGACGCAGCCCCGTACCGGCCGAGGCCACGCAGGCCGCGCCCATGTCGGCCATCGAGGCCGTGTGCGAACTCGTCACGCCCTTGTTAATGCGATCGACAATGGTGAGAGCCACCGTCTTTCCCATCACGCCCGAGGGCATGCCGGTGCGCGGGGGCGCCGGCGTGATGACCGTGCCGTTGGGACTCTTGCGCGGCACCGAGATCTGGTGGGGCGGTGCGAAGGCGATGCCCACGCCAAAGACGTTGGGGTAGCGCCCGGACTCGTACGTCGAGGGCCAGTCCTTCGCGCTCCACTCCTCGTAGGGCTTGGCCTCGTAGTCGGCGTCGACCTTCATGAAGCCACTGGGCAGGAACATCTCGGCCGAGATGTCGTTGCCGTCGCGGTCGAACGCCTTCAAATCCGCGCCGCGAAAGGGCGGCAACAGCATGGCGAAGTCGAAGTCGAGGGTGCTCTTGGTCCCGTCGAGCTGCTCGTAGAAGATGACACCCGGCTCGATCTTCTCCACGTGGGCCTGAGTGACGGCTTTGACCTCACGCTCGCGAAAGAGCGACTCGGTCCAGAGCTTGCTGGTGGTCTCCTCGCCGCCCTCGTGAAAGACCATGCCGCCCACGCCGAAGTCGCCCAACTCGTACTCGTTGGTGAGGTAGGTCACCTCGGCCTTGTCGCGCACGCCCGCACTGCGCAGTTCGTGCTCGACGTTGAAGGTGTACTCGAAGGCCGCGCCCTCGCACGTGCACGTGCCGTGACCGACGCCGATCACCAGCTTCTGGCGTTCGCCCTTCTTCATCTTGTCGATCGCCCGGGCCAGGTGCTCTGACGCCTGCACGGCGTGCTGGGGGGTGCACACCGAGACGGTGTTGGCGTCGGGACCGAGACCCGGCGTGGCGGCGAAGTTCAACTTCGGGCCGGTCGCGTTGATCAGGAAGTCGTAGGTGATGTTGGCGACGTCGCCCTCGCGCGCGGGGTCGGTGTAGCGCACGGTGACGTGGGGCTGGGCCAGGTCGCTCGAGCCCTCCGGGTGCAGCTCAATGGCGAGAGCCTGGTGAAAGGTGATGCCCTTGCGCCGATACACCGGGGCGAGGGGAAAGACGACGTCCTCGGCCTTCATGTTGCCAACACCGACCCAGATGTTCGAGGGGATCCAGTTCCACTTCGAGTTAGGCGAGACGACGAGCACTTCGTGGGCCTTGCCCAGTTTGCGGCGCAGGTGCAGCGCGGCCGTGTGGCCGGAGATTCCCGCCCCCAGAACAACTACTCGTGCCATGACACCTCCCGGGTGTTCGCTCACACCCCCTGGGGGTATGTTCGCGTTTCCCCACTATACCCCCCAGGGTATGACGATGCAACCACACGGAGACACCCCGCGGCGCGCGACGCGAGGGTGGCGGCGCGGGGCAGCGGACTAGACACCAACAGTAAATACACATTTATCAGGGAATATGCTGGCATGACGCCTCGAGGCCGGCCGTCGAGCCGGCGAGGGTCACGCGATTGTGACAAAAGACCCACGGGCCACGCCACCACGCGGCGTCCAGGGAATGCTCAGCGCTGGGTGAAGCCCGCGGGACAGCGCGGGTTCGCGCCCGTCACCTTGCGGTGCACGCTTCCTCGCACACACAGGATCGTGCGCAGCGGCGTCGCCCACGCGGTGACGCTCGACGGCGAACCGTTCACCGAGACCCTCACGCCATAGGGCATATTGCCCACGTTGTAGAACACGCAGTTCGACGAGGTCGTCGTCACGGTGAACTTGCTCGGCGCATTGAAGCCGTAGAGGAGGGTGCAGGTGTAGCTCTGTGAGCCGCCCGGCGACCAGGACGCGACGAGGTTCCCGCCGCTGAGCGTCACGCTGAGGTTGGACACTCTCGCGACTGAACCCAGTTGGTACCCGTAGATCTTGTCACTGTTCCACGAACCCGTGTAGAGAACTCCGTTGACGATCGCCAAGGGCTGTTCCCCCGAGTCAATGGCCGGACTCGACGACGTGTCCGCGACGTCGATGACGCCACCGTTGGCCAGGGTCGCCGGTTGCGACGTCGACCACGACGCCGGCACCTCACCTATGGTGAAGATCCCACCGTTAGACAGCGTCTCGCCGTGGTAGAGCGAGAAGAAGACGTTTCCGCTTGGGTCCAGCGCGAGACCGTTCACGCCATGGAGGTCTGGCCCCGAGGCCCGGGTCACGAGACCGCTGGCGGGTGTCGCGGGCGAGCCACCGCCAACGACGCCCGCGACCGCGCTCGCCGTCATCTCGTAGATCGCCATGTCGTTCAGGTCAGCGATGTAGAGGTCGCCGTTCGCGTCGACTTGGACTTGGGTTGGGTAGTTGAGTCCGCTCACGATGGTGGCCCCCGCCGCCCAGTCGAAGGCTCCCCCTACCCGTGGCACGCGCACCACGGTGTGCGCAGCGGTGTTGGCGACGTAGAGCGCGGTACCGGAGGGATCGAGGGTCATCCCCTGGGGTGCATCGAGCCAGCCGTTCACGTAGGCCGGCGTCGCCGTGCCCGGAGACGTGACGAGGTCAATTTCGTTGGAGGTTCCATTGTCAAAGAGCGTCGTGCCATCGCTGAGAGGGGCGATGCCCGCGATCCACGATCCAGAGTTGGACGACGTCGCGAGGAGTACGAAAGACGAGTTGGGGATCGGCGCGTTGGCACTCATCGCGCTGGCGAGTCCCGTGGCGGGAAGCTGAAAGAGGTTCTGGGACGTGTCAAAGCTGAGGAGGTTGCCACTCGCGTCGCCCGTGAGACCCATCATGCGCCCGCTCATCGAGGCCACCAGGTGCCAGTCGGCGTTCGACGACACCGCGGTCACGGTCGAAACCGCCGACGCCTCCGACACCAGTCCGAGAAGAGAACCCACGAGCACGAGCGCGCCGGCCAGGCGCGCACCACTTTGCGTCGACGTCATAGGCATCCCACCTTTTCGAGATTTCTGCCTATCAGGCTAACTCGTGTGGGACGCTCACTGACTCGATGGCCGGACGCGCACGACCCTAGGGGCCAACGAGGAAATTCGTGAACTGCCACGGGTCCTCGAGGTCGTAGGTGCGCCCCGACCAGCGGTCGAACCAGTCGGTGTGCGTCGACACGGGGTCCCAGTCGATGGGTCCCGACCACGTCGTGCCCACGTAGGGCTCCGCGACGGCGAGCACGTCCTCAAAGGGCAGCTCGTCGGGGACGCGCACACCCTCGTGGGGGTGGCGAACCAGCCAGTCGAGCGCCCCGAGGATCGACGCGGCGACTTGAATCGTCGTGGCGTTCTGGTGGGGCGCCACGGCGCGGGCTTCCTCAATGGAGGTCTGCATCCCCGTCCACCACGCGCCGTAGGGGTGCCCCATCAGCAACACGCCGAGCTCGTCGCGCCCACTCACGATCTCGTCGTTCATGATGCGCTGATTGACCGGGTAGGCGTAGTCGTGACCCTCGAGCTCGACGAAGCTCGCCCAGGCGAGGTCGCTCGGGCAGTACGCGTAGTGCACGGTCGGTCGGTAGATCGCTGTCTCGCCGTCCCAGACCGTCAAGTGGTCGCAGATCGTGAAGGCCTCGCCGTGGCGAATGACCATGCCGACGATGGGTCCCGACGGCGTTCTCGAGCGCACGAGGGTCTTGTGAGCCATCTGGGCGAAGCAGATCTGATTGAGCGGGCCCTCGCCCTCGTGCGTGAGAGCGAGGCTCGGCAGCGTCTTTTCGTGCGTGCCCCAGCCCACCTCGGCCGGGGCGACACCCTCTTCGTAGAATCCGTCGACGCTCCAGGTGTTGACGAACTCTCCGACCTCCTTGGGGCGCTTGGCCACCTGCGTGTCGCGCTCGGCGATGTGAATGGCCTTGACCTCGAGCAGCATTGCGACCTCGTTGAAGCGTCGCGCGGCGATTGCGGCGCGGATCGCCTCGTGACGCTCGGGAAAGTACCCGTCGGCCTGAACGGCCGCGGCGATCTCGACGAGGGCTCTCTTGACGTAGTGGCTCACGAGTCCGGGGTTCGCGCCGTGTTCGACGACCGCCGACGGGCCGTCGTTACTCTGCCAACTCGCGATCTGTCGACGCATCGCCATGTGGCGCCAGTAGAGGGTGCGCGCCTGCGGGCTCGTCGCGCCGGGCTCGTCGTAGGGGTCCCAGACCTCGACGCTCGTGTTGAGGTAGCGCACCTCGTTCGCCCGGCACCACTCGAGCAGGTCCGCAAGCCCGATGTTCCAGGCGAGGTCGACGAGCACGTCGCCGCGACCCAGGTGCGCTCCCAGCACGTCGGTCAGGTTCTCTCGCGTGATCTCTAACTGTTGGTAGTGAACCCCTCGGGCGATTGACGACGCAATGCGCTCACGATTGTCGCGACTCTCGAGCACCGTCACGCGATCAGGTGCCAGGGAGAAGTGGTCGATCATCAGTGGGATGAGACACTGGGCCACCGAACCACAGCCCAACACGACGACACGACCCGGCATCGGGGATTCACTCAATTAGGACCTCATTTCACTCTTCTAGAGCGAAAGATCCTACACCTACCCGACGCTCATGCCCCCGTCGACAGCGAGGTCGGCTCCGGTGACGGCCGAGGAGTGGGCCGAGCAGAGCCACGAGACGAGCGCGGCGACCTCGGCGGGCTCGATGAGTCGCCCGATGGGCTGCTGGGCGGCGAAGGACTCGCCACTCGCCAGTCCGTAGACCGCGGCCGAGGCTTCGAGTATCGGCGTGCGCGTCGAGCCGGGGCTGACGGCGTTGGCGGTGACGCCGTACTCGGCGAGGTCCATCGCGACCGAACGGATGAGACCAATCACCGCGTGCTTGGCGGCGGCGTAGGCCGCGAGGTGACGCAGTCCCAACGAGCCTGCGCTCGAGGCGATCGCCACGATGCGCGAGTGCGCGCCGTGGCCGTTGGCGATCAGTACCGGCGCGGCCGCGCCGATCAGGCGGCGCGTGCCGAGCACGTTCACCGACCACACCGCGTCAACCGCGGCGTCGCTCGCCTCCCACAGGGGGCCGCCGGCCGCCACGACGCCCGCCGCGGCCACCACCGCGTCGAGGCGTCCGAAGTGACGCGTCGCGGTCTCCACCGCGAGGGCCATGTCGGTGGCGCTGCGCACGTCGCCCACCAGGCCCAGCACGCGGTCACCGTGTCGGGTGACCAGAGCGTCGAGGTCGCCGGGCGTGGCGAGGGCGTAGGGGACGTCGGGGATGTCGCGACAGCGATCCACCGCGACCACGCGGTAGCCATCAGACACGAGGGCGTCCACGCAGGCCGCGCCGATGCCGCGCGCGGCACCCGTGACGACGGCGACGCGTGTCACGCGCCGAGCGCCCGAAAGAAGTCACGCGGCGCGACGACGTCCTCGCGCGTCAACTCGCTCACCGACGAACGCCCGAGGGCGAACAGCGTCGAGTCGAGGCCGCCGCGCAGCACGTCGAGCACGTTCTCGACGCCGCCCTGGCCATTGACCGAGAGGCCCCACAGGTACGCGCGACCGATCATCACCGCGCGGGCGCCGAGCGCGAGGGCCTTGACGACGTCGCTGCCCCGGCGCACGCCGCCGTCGAGGAGGACTTCAAGTTCGCTACCCACGGCGTCGGCGATCGCGGGCAGGATGCGAATCGTCGCCGGCGTGCCGTCGAGGTTGTTGCCCCCGTGGTTGGACACCGACAGGGCGCTCGCCCCCAGGTCGCGCACGCGGCGCGCGTCGTCAACGCGGCTCACCCCCTTGACCATGAAGGGGCCGTCCCACTGTTCGCGCAGCCAGGCCACGTCGCTCCAGCTAGGCGGAGGTGTCTGCATCCACTCGTAGTAGGCGCCAAAGAACGTCGGGGGGCTCTGCCCGGGCAGTGCCATGTTGGGCGTCGTGAGATCGGGCAGGTGGCCGCTTCGCACGAAGCGCCAGAGCCACGCCGGGCGCGAGAGCGCTTGGGGGGCGAGCTTGAGGGCGTTCTTCAGGGTGACGGCGTCGGGAATCCAGGGGCTCCCCCAGTCGCGTCCGTGCGAGAACGACCAGTCCAGCGTGACGATGAGGCCCGACGCGCCCGCCGTGGCGGCGCGCTCCATGCGCTGGAGCATGGCGTCACGATCTCCCGACCAGTAGAGCTGAAAGAAGACCGGGGCGCCGACCGCGCACACCTCTTCGAGGGACTTGCTCGCAAAGGACGACAGTCCCATGGCGACGCCACGGCTAGCCGCGGCGCGCGCGACGGCCACCTCACCCTCGGGATGGACCGCCTGGACTCCGGTGGGAGAGAGCAGGACCGGCATCGAGAGCGACGAACCCATGACGCTCGTTGCGAGTTCGCGCGTGGCGTGGTTGCCGGCCACGTGGGGGGCGAAGCCCAGCTCATCGAAGGAGGCCGTGTTGTCAGCACTCGTGAGGCCCTTCTCTGAGCCGGCCACCAGGGCGCCGTACACCGAGGACGGCAGGCGGCGCTTCGCGCGACGCTGCGCCACGGCCACGGTCTCAAACCACTTCGTGGCCACGTCACCCCCCTTTCGTGCCGAGACTACCCGAGGGTCGCTAGCGACGAGGCGACAAGACGAGCGCCACGCGCCGAGAGTGATCCGGTGTCGGCGTCGGGCGCTCACCGTGTCGTTGGGCCAGAGCCGTCTCGCCGTGGCCGAAGACGCACTCGGGGTCGGGGTCGGCGAGCTCGAGACCGGTGAAGAACTTGGCCGCCATGCACCCGCCGCGACAGGCGTCAAAGGAACCGCAGGAGGCGCACGCGCCCGCACTGCCCGGCTCGCGTAGCGAGGCGAAGAGCGCGCTATCGCGCCACAGCGGAGCAAATCCCGCCTCGCGCACACTGCCCGCGCGAAAGTCTTCGTGGATGACGAAGGGGCACGCGTACACGTCGCCCACCGGATCGATGAGACACACGACCCGACCGGCGCCACAGAGGTTGAGCCCCTCGAGCGGGTCGCCGAGAGCCGAGAGGTGAAAGAACGAGTCGCCCGTCAAGACCTCGGGGCGTGCGAGGAGCCACTGGTAGAGGTCGCGATTGTCCTGGGCGCTGGGGCGCAGCTCGTCCCACACCTGGGCGCCGCGGCCCGAAGGTCGCAGACGCGTGAGGCGAAGTTGCGCTCCATAGTGCGCGGCGAGCGCGGCGAACTCGTCGAGCTGGGCGACGTTGTGGCGCGTCATCACCACCGAGATCTTGAACTCACCGAAATTCGCCGCCGCGAGGTTGTCCATCGCTCGCCGCGCGCGCTCGTAACTCCCGAGCCCGCGGATCGCGTCGTTGGTCAACTCGTCCACGCCGTCGAGCGAGATCTGCACGTCGAGGTAGTCCGTCGAGGCCAAGCGGCGCGCGGCCGCGGCGTCGAGGCGCGTCCCGTTGGTGGAGAACTTCACGCCCACGTGACGCGCGACGGCGTGCTCGACGATCTCGAAGAAGTCCTCACGCATCATGGGCTCACCGCCGCCGATGTTGATGTAGAAGATCTGCATCGCGGCGATCTCGTCGACGAGCGCGAGCGCCTCGGCGCGCGACAGCTCCCTCGGGTCGCGTCGACCTGACGACGACAGGCAGTGCGTGCACGCGAGGTTGCACGCGTAGGTCAGCTCCCACGTCAGACAGATCGGCGCGGCGAGTCCTCGCTCAAAGCGCGTGCGCAGAGTCGACTCAATTGGCATCGAGCACTCCGGCCTGCGCGAGGTCGCTCAGCGCGCGTTCGTATCGCGGGCGTTGAGACTCGGTCACTTGTTCGTCGATCGCGGCCGCGGCGCTGTCGTAGTCACCCAGAGAGCGCACGAGCGAGACCAGCGTCGGCGACTTGAGAAAGACGAGGCGTCGCGAGTCGTGGTGGTAGGCGAGTGCGCCGAAGGTCTCCTCGCGAAGTGACACCCTCGCGCTGAGACGCCACGCGCGCGACACGTCGAAGTGCGCGTCGACGAGGCTCACCGTTCTAGTAGACCCCGCACAGACCGTCGATGGAGATTTCCTCGACGAGCAACTCCTCGCTCTCGTCGTTCACGTCGCCTTCTGGTACCAGAGTCTCGATTGACACGTCGCCTCCCCGCACCATTCTGCCCGCTGAGTCGCCTCCGAGGCGAACACCGTGGCAAACTTCGGCCATGGCCGACGCCCCCTCACCCTCTGAGGCGCCCATTGCCGCCGGTACGCCGCTCGCGCTCGCCGACGGCGTCACCATCTACGACACTCGCTTCCTCGCCGGTGGCTCACCCTGGCGCCTCGTGCGACTCTCCAGCGGCGCCGCTCGCGTCGTCGAGAGCTGGCGCGAGGGTGGGTTCGTTGAGCCGGGCAGCGAAGTTCTCGCGCGCACGCTCACCGACCAGGGGCTCGTGGAGCCTCGCTGGCCCCTGGTCGACGTCGTCGACGACGTCGACGTCGTCATCGTCACGCACGATGAGCCCCGCCTCGCAGCTCTCCTCGCCCACCTCGACGGACTCCACGTCACGATCGTCGACGACGCCTCGCACGACGCGGCGAGCGTCGCGGTCGCGGCGGCAGCGGCGGGGGCGACGCTCGTTCGCCTCGAACGCAACGTGGGGCCGGCGGGGGCGAGAAATGCGGGACTACGCGCGACCACCCGAGCGCTCGTGTGGTTCCTCGACGCCGACGTCGACCTCGACGACGCGGCGGGCGTCCTCGCGCGTCTCGCCCGTCACCTGGGCGACCCACGCGTCGGTGCGGTGGCTCCGCGCATTACGGGTCCCGGTGGCTCTCGCTGGCGCGAGCGCTTCGAACGCGTCGCGAGTCCCCTCGACCTGGGTCCCCACTCGGGGGTCGTGCGCCCCGGCGGCGCCGTCTCCTACGTTCCCGCCGCGAGCCTGCTCGCACGTCGGCGCGCACTCGGGGACGGCTTCGACGACAAGTTGCGCGTGGGCGAGGACGTCGACCTCGTGTGGCGTCTCGACGGCGCCGGATGGCTCGTGCGCTACGAGGCGCGCGTCCTCGTCGCCCATCACCCGCGCGATACGTGGCGCGAGTGGTTCGCCCAACGCGTCGCCTACGGTCAGTCTGCGGGGCCGCTGGCCGCGCGCCACGGCACACGCTTGGCGCCCTTGCGCGCCGACGTCGCGACCCTCTCTACCTGGAGCCTCTTCTTCACGGGCCGACCCGTCGCCGGGCTCGCCACGGCGCGGCGCCTGCGAGAAGATCTCACCGAACGCCTCGACGGCGAGTCGCGAGTCGCGACCTCTCTCACCCTACGAGCCCTCTCACGGGGACTGGGCGCGAGCGCGCGCGCTCTTTCGCGCAGTTACGCGCCGCTTCTGCTCGTGGGGGTACTGCGCGCGCGCGCGCGTCGACGAGTCCTCGCCCTGTGGGTCCTCGGCACACTCTGGCGCTGGCGCGAGTCACGTCCGCGCGCGAGTCACGTGCTCCTCGGCGCGCTCGACGACCTCGCCTACAACGTCGGCCTGTGGCGTGGCGCGTGGACCGAGCGCTCGCTGACGGCCCTCACCCCCGAAATTCGCGGTCTCGACCGACTCGTCGCTCAGCGCCTGGGTCGACCCTAGAAGCGCACGACCCCGCGCACGTTGGTGCCGGAGGCCAGGTCGTCGTATCCCTGTTGTACTTCGTCGAGGCTGTACTCGCGCGTGATCAACTCGTCAATGATGAGGCTGCCCTCGCTGTAGAGGCGCAACAGAGTGGGGATCTGCGCCTTGGGGTTCTCCGAACCAAAGACCGTGCCGCGCAGCTCCTGGTTGTACATCGAGAGCATGAAGAGGTTGAGGTCGACCGAGGTCTGGTTGTAGGGCGCGATCGAGGTCGCCACGATGACTCCACCCTTGGCGGTGATGGCGCGCGCCTGCTCGACGAGCTCGCTCGTGAGTACACCCGTCGTGATGATCACGACGTCGCAGTTCTTGCCCGAAGTCAGCTCGGGCAGGATGTTGAAGGCGGCGTCCAGAGTCGTCGCGCACCCGTGGGTCGCGCCGATCTTGAGCGCGCGCTCGACCTTTGACTCGTTGGTGTCGATGGCGATCACCGCGCGCGCGCCGGCGTGACGTGCGCCCTGGATCGCCCCCGATCCCACTCCCCCGCAGCCGATCACCGCCACGGTGTCGCCGGGCTTGACCCCCCCACGCTTCACCGCCGAGCCAAAGCCGGTCGAGATGCCACAGGAGATCAGCGCCGCCGCGCGCAAGTCGAACCAGGGCGCGATAGGTACGAGTGACGCCTCGTGCACGACGATGTACTCACTGAACGTGCCGAGCTGGGCCATGCGATTCAGGTCCACCCCGTCTAGGTGGTGGCGCCAGGTGCCGTCGGAGATCATCGGACCCGCCAACGTCGTCGCCGACATGTCGCACAGGTACTGACGTCCCGACGCGCAGAAGTCGCAGCGTCCGCAACTGGGCACAAAGGAGACCGCCACGTGGTCGCCGGGCTTGACTGCGGTGACACCGGGTCCGACCTCCTCGACGACGCCCGATCCCTCGTGACCGCCGACGATGGGAAACATCGAAGAGCGCCCCGAGATCATCTCGAGGACCATCGGGTCCTGGGCCATGTCGCCCGTGCGCAAGTGCTCATCGGAGTGGCACATGCCCGAGAAAGCCATCTTGACGCGAACTTCAAACGCGTGCGGCTCGTCGATGTCGATCGTCTCGGTGCGCCAGGGTCCGTTGAGTTCGCTGACGACGGCGGCCTTGACCTTCATAATTCCCCCCCGGGTGGCGCGACGCGCCTCGGGCTCACTCTAGAGGGGTTGTCGAGCCCACCGCCGCCCTGACACTGTCGACAGCGCGGCACGTGGGAATCCAGCGGGTCCGCGAAAGTACCGAAGGACGCGCTCGCGAGCAGTGCGTGCGCCCTGAATGACACGCGCGAGATACGGTAAACCTCGTGGACGTCCCAGAGCTGCTGGTCACAGACGTCCGCGCGTGGCGACGTTGGTTGGACACGAATCACGGCGACTCTCAGGGAGTCTGGCTGATACTGGCCAAGAGGGGAACGACTGATCCGACTTCCGTCTCGTACGACGAGGCGCTCGAGGAGGCGATCTGCTTTGGCTGGATCGATGGTCAGCTAGGACGTCGTGACGCCACGACGTTCCGACGGCGTTTCACGCCCCGAACGGCTCGTGGCGCGTGGTCTCAGCGCAACGTCGCGATTGCCGAGAGGCTGATCGCCACCGGGCGAATGCATCGAAGCGGCGAAGACGAGGTGAGACGGGCCAAGGAAGATGGTCGATGGGAGGCCGCCTACGCGGGCCAAGCCAGCATCGAGGTGCCAGAGGAACTCGTGACTGCCCTGAGCGCCAATCCTCGCGCAAGCGCGACGTTCGAGACGCTCACCCGTGCGAATCGCTACGCCATCCTCTACCGGATCGCCAACGCCAAGAGACGCGACACCCGCTCTCGACGCATCAGCGAATTTGTCGAGATGTTGGCCCGAGGTGAGACCATTCATCCTCAGACTCGACGTTCAGCCGAGTAGAAGATTCACGGCCCCGCCGTCACCCACGGCGCGGGTGGGACTCTGACCGAGGCGCTCACGTACTAGGTCCCGGTTCTCACGGGCGTCGGCCCCCTTCATCCGAAAGGTCCACCGCGCTGGCCACGGTTGCTTCGCGCACGAGGCGAGCCGATCACGCGTGGTCGCGGGCCACCGTGACCACCGGCGCAACGGGCGCAACGGGCGCTACCGGTACCACGGCAGCGACGGGACCAGCGGGTGTCCCGGGAATCGCGAGTCCTGCGGCCCCGGATATTCACCCGCGCAAAGCGGCGCTACATCCGCTCCGGCGCGGCGATGCCCAGCAGGGAGAGTCCCGTGGCCAGCGTGCGCGCGGACAGCTCACAGAGCGCGAGGCGCTCGTCGCGACTGGCCCCGGGCGCCGCGAGGACCGGACAGGCCTCGTAGAAGGCGGTGAAACGCTGGGCCAGGTCAAAGAGGTAGGTGCAGAGTCGATGCGGGTGAGACGTCTCCAGCGCACCGGCCACGGCCTCGGGTAGGGCGAGCAGACCGAGCGCCAAATCGCGTTCGGCGTCTTCGGCGAGCACGAAGGGCGCGGCCTCGATGCTCCACGTCTCACCCGCGCGACGAAGGATGGAGCGCTGACGCGCGTGCGCGTACTGCAGGTAGGGGCCGGTTTCGCCCTCGAAGCTCACCATGCGATCCAGGTCAAAGACGTAGTCGCGTTGGCGCTCGGTGGACAGGTCGGCCCACTTGATCGCCGCGCGCGCGATCTGCAGGGAAAGTTCGTCGCGCGACTCGTCGTCGAGTGCTACGTGGCGCTCAATTAGGGCCTCGCTCGCGCGCTCAATCGCCTCGTCGAGCAGTCCCACGAGTTTCACCGACACACCGGCGCGGGTGCGCAGCATCTTGCGATCAGTGCCCAGAACACTGCCAAAGGCCACGTGCTCGCAGTGCACACGCTCGGGCAGCCAGCCAGCGAGACGCGCCACCGCGAAGACCATTTCTAGGTGCTGGGCCTGAGGGGCGCCCACCACGTAGAGCATCTCGTCAACTTCCAGCTCGTCGACGCGCTGACGAAGCGCGGCAAGGTCGGTCGCGGCGTAGCCGAAGCCTTCGTCACTCTTCTTGACGATGAGAGGCAGCGCCTCGCCGTCGCGATTGGTGAACCCCTCGGGAAAGACGCACAGCGCGCCGTCGCTCTCTACGAGCAGCCCGGTGGCGGTCAGGTCGTCGACGACGCCCGCGAGCAGGTGATTGTAGGACGACTCGCCCGCGACGTCGCCCGGCGTCAGGCTCACGTCGAGCAGGTCGTAGACCTGAGAGAAGTAGACAACCGACTCGTCGACCAAGATGCGCCACAGCCGCCTCGTCTCGGCGTCTCCCCCCTGGAGGGCCACGACGCGCGAGCGAGCCCGGTCCGCGAAGACCTCGTCGGTGTCGAACTTGTGGCGCGCGGCCTTGTAGAAGGAGTCGAGGTCGCCAATGGACAGTGACGTCACCGCGCTCTCTTCGCCTAAGTCAATGAGGTGCTCGATGAGCATGCCAAAGGGTGTACCCCAGTCGCCGACGTGATTGCGGGCGATCACCTCGTGGCCCACGTAGCGGTGCATACGGGCCAGAGCGTCGCCGATCACCGTGGAGCGCAGGTGGCCGACGTGCATCTCCTTGGCCACGTTGGGCGCCGAGTAGTCGATGAGGACCCGTCGGGCGCTGTCGAGCGCCACGCCGAGGCGCTCATCGAGGGCCATCGCGCGCAGCTGGGCGCCGAGGAACCCGGGTGTGAGAGTGAGGTTGAGAAAGCCCGGACCCGCAACCTCAACCGAGGCGAGGTCGGCGAGGTCGAGGTGCGAAATCACCTCGGCGGCCACCTCGCGCGGACTGCGCCCCAGGGATTTGGCGAGGGCCATCACGCCATTGGCTTGGTAGTCGCCGTGTTCGGAGATACGCAGCACCGGGTCCGCGCCCTCCGAAACGGCGGAGAAGGCCGCCGAGAGTCGTTCCGCGAGCCGCGCGTAGGTCGAGATCATCCATTCAGTCTCGCACCTGACGAAGGGCCTGGTCGCGAGGAAACTCGATCCGTCAAATGGGGGCAGAATAGAGAGATGACCTCACTTGACTCCTTCGGCGCGCGCGCGACCCTTCGTGTGGGCGACCGCACACTCACCTACTACTCGCTGAACGCCGAGGCGTTGCACGCCCTGGGCGCGGACACGCTGCCCTACTCGATCAAGGTGCTACTCGAGAATCTGCTGCGCCACGAGGATGGCATCAAGGTCAAGGCCGCCGATATCGAGGCGCTGGCGCGCTGGGCCCAGCACCCCGAGAACCACGGCGAGGCCGCCGGCGACAACGCCGAGGAGATCGCCTTCACCCCCGAGCGTGTGCTGATGCAGGACTTGACCGGGGTGCCGGCGGTGGTGGACCTGGCCAGCATGCGCGACGCCATCATCGCCCTCGGCGGCGACCCGGCGAAGATCAACCCCCTCGTGCCGGTCGAGCTCGTCATCGACCACTCGGTGATCTTGGAAGAGACCGGCACGCCGGCCAGCTTCGAGGCGAACGTCGCCATCGAGTACCAGCGCAACGTCGAGCGCTACACGTTTCTCAAGTGGGCCCAGAACTCCCTGGAGGGATTTCGCGTCGTGCCGCCGGGCATGGGCATCTGCCACCAGGTCAACCTCGAGCACCTCGCGCGCGTCGTCTTTGAGACCGACGGCGTCGCCTTCCTCGACACCGTGGTGGGCACCGACTCGCACACCACGATGGTCAACGGCCTGGGCGTTCTCGGCTGGGGCGTGGGCGGCATCGAGGCTGAGGCGGGCATGCTCGGCCAGCCCACGTCCATGCTGATTCCCCCGGTCGTGGGACTGCGCCTTACCGGTGCCACCCGCGAGGGCGTGACGGCGACCGACGTCGTCCTCACGATCACCGAGTTGCTGCGCCGCCACGGTGTCGTGGGCAAGTTCGTCGAGGCCTACGGGCCCGGAGTGGCGGCCCTCAGTCTCGAGACGCGCGCGACCATCGGCAACATGTCGCCCGAGTACGGCGCGACCTGCACGCTCTTTCCGATTGACCAGGTCACCCTGGACTACCTCACCTTCACGGGTCGCTCGGCCGAGCACGTCGCTCTCGTCGAGGCCTACGCGAGGGCCCAGGGGATCTTTCACGACGCCACGAAGCCCGAGCCCGTCTACTCCGAGTACGCCGAGCTCGACCTGTCGAGCGTCGAGCCCAGCCTCGCGGGTCCCAAGCGGCCCCAGGACCGAGTCAACCTCGCCGGCGCGCGCGGCGCGTTTCGCACCGCCCTGGGCCGCGAGCCCCTCGAGGTCTCCGGCGAGGGTGCCGCGGCAACTCTCGCCGACGGCGCGGTCACGGTGGCGGCGATCACCTCGTGCACGAACACCTCGAACCCGGCGGTACTCGTCGCGGCCGGACTCGTGGCGCGAGCCGCGCACGAGCGCGGCCTCTCGGCCAAGCCCTGGGTCAAGACCTCCCTGGCGCCGGGCAGTCGCGTCGTCATGGACTACCTCGAGCGCGCCGACCTCGTGGCGCCCCTCGAAAGCCTCGGCTTCTACCTGGCGGGCTTTGGCTGCACCACCTGCATCGGCAACACCGGCCCCCTGCTCGAGGGCGTATCCGAGAGCGTGAACCGTCACGACCTCTCGGTGGTCTCGGTGCTCTCGGGCAATCGCAACTTCGAGGGTCGCATCCACCCCGACGTCAAGCAGAACTTCCTCGCGAGTCCCCCGCTCGTCGTGGCCTACGCCCTCGCCGGCACGATCGACATCGACCTGACCAGCGAGCCGCTCGGCGTCGACGCGAACGGCGTGGACGTCTACTTAAAGGACCTCTGGCCGAGCGACGCCGACGTCGCGAGCGCGGTGCGTGCGGCGCTGACCCCCGAGATGTTCGCGACCCGTTACGCGAGCGCCTTCACGGGCGATGAGCGCTGGGCGCAGGTGGCGAGTGCGGACACTGTGACTTACGCCTGGGACGACTCGTCGACCTACGTGAAGCTCTCGCCCTTCTTTGACGGGCTGACCAAGGAGCCGGGCCTCGTCTCTGACGTTCTCGGCGCGCGCGTGCTCGCCAAGCTGGGCGACTCGGTCACGACCGACCACATCTCGCCCGCCGGCAACATCCGCGCGAACGTCCCGGCGGGGGTCTATCTGACCGATCACGGCGTCGCGCGCGAGGACTTCAACAGCTACGGCACGCGCCGGGGCAACCACGAAGTCATGATGCGCGGCACGTTCGCCAACATCCGCCTGCGCAACCAGTTGGCCCCGGGCACCGAGGGCGGCGTGACCGTGAAGTTTCCCGAAGAGACGCCGATGTCGATCTACGACGCGGCGATCGCCTACGCGAGCGAGCACACGCCGCTCGTGATCCTGGCCGGCAAAGAGTACGGCAGTGGCTCGAGTCGCGACTGGGCCGCCAAGGGCACGAAGCTGCTCGGCGTGCGCGCGGTGCTCGTGGAGAGCTTCGAGCGCATTCACCGCTCGAATCTCGTGGGCATGGGCGTGCTGCCCCTGCAGTTCCTACCCGGTGAGTCGGCGGCGACCTACGACCTCGACGGCACGGAGGTCTTTGACGTGACCGGACTCGAGGCGCTCAATCGCGGTGAGACCGTGGGGCGGGTGAGCGTGCGCGCGACGCGCCCGAGCGGCGAGAGCGTCACTTTCGAGGTGCGCCTGCGCATCGACACGCCCACCGAGGCCGAGTACTACCGCCACGGCGGTGTACTCAACTTCGTGCTGCGTCAGCTGGCGGCGAGCTAGCGGCGGTGCCGCGCGGCGGACACCGCCGCGTCGACGCTGTCAAAGAGCGCGAGGGAGCGCACGGCCGGCGAGCTCGAGTGCGCGAGGCGCTCGCGCACCGCGTCGTTCGCGCGGGCGACGCGCACGTCGATGTCGTCCTTGTTCAGGTCCTCGACGATCTGGGCGAGCGTGACCAGACCCGTGTAGTCAATATCGGGAATGGCCACGGCGTCGAGGACGACGTGGCTGGTGTTGGGATGCTGAGCGAGCAGGTCGTGCATCTCGCGCCGGAACACCCCGGCGTTGGCGAAGTAGAGGGCTTCGTCGAAGAGCACCGCCAGGACGTGATTGCGTCGCTCAACCCCGTGCACCGCGACGGGCTCCCAGCTCGTGGTGTCGTCGCGTCGACCGAGCTCGATCATGCGCGGGCGCGCCGAACGCCAGGTACGCATCAGGATCGCCAGGGCCACCGCGACGACGAGGCCGAGCTCCACGCCCAGCACGATCACGCCGAGCAGGGAGACCAGCGCGACGGCGAACTCCCCTCGGCTCACCGAGTAGATGGTGCGAAACTGGCCAATCTTGATGAGGCGTCCCGCGACGAAGAGCAGCACCCCCGAGAGCACGGCCAGGGGGATCGACTCGGCGCGCGAGGCGAGGGGCGAGAGGGCGAGCGCTCCGAGGCCGGCGACGAGTCCCACCAACTTCGTACGCCCTCCGGCGAGCGAGACTACCGACGTGCGCGCGGGAGACGCGTCTACGGGGAAGGTTCCGCACAGCCCGGCTACGACGTTGGCCACTCCCACGCCCACGAAGTCACGGTTGAGGTTCTCCGCGACGCCGATCTCGTCGGCCGAGACGCGCGAGGTCGCCGCGCTCTGGCTGATGACCACGACCGCGAGGGTGAACGAGGTCGTCACCACCGCGCTCCAGTCGTGAGCGCTGAGCACCTGGAGGCGCCAGGTCGGCCCACCCGCGACGACGGAGCCGAGTTGCTGGACGCCGTGTCGCGAGAGCGACGCGAGTGAGCTGAACAAGCTAAAGCCGAGCACCGCGACGAGGGCAGTCGGCAGGCGTGGGTTGAACTTCTCACCGAGAACCATCAGCACGAGCGTCGCCGCGCCAATGGCGAACGACCACGCGTTCACGTGGCCGAGCTGATGGCTGAGAGCGCTGAGGCGCGAGGCGACGGACTCGCCGCCACCGGCGACGCCCAGCAGGTGGGGCAACTGGTGCACGATGATGATCACCCCGATGCCCGCCATGAATCCCGTGACGATGGGCATCGAGAGGAAGTCGGCCAGCCAGCCCAGGCGAAAGAGCCCGACGACGCCTACCAAGACGCCGGTGAGAACCGCCGCGGTCGCCACCAAAGTCAAGTAGTGCGATGAGTTGGGCGCCGCGAGTCGCAACAGGGCCACCGCGAAGAGGGGCGCGATCGTAGAGTCGGCCCCCACCGAGACAATGGGATTGGCGCCAAAGAGAGTGAACGCGAAGGTGGCCGCGATGAAGGCCACCATGGCGCTAAAGGCCGCGACGCCCGCCAACTGAGAGGTCGCGAGTTGTTCGGGGATGGCGATCGCGAGCAGCGTCACGCCCGCGAGCACCTCGCGCGGGGCGTTCTCGCGCGTCAGGCCGCTCATCAAGTCACCCAGTCCGCGAATGGGAACGCGCTGGGCGACGCGCGTGCGGTGCCCTAGTGTCTTCGCGCGTCCCACGTTGTCACCATAGGACGGCCACGTTTTCTACGTGTTGACGACGCGAAATCCCTCGGCGAGTCGTCCCTTGCCTAGACCCGCCGCCTTGGCGCTACGACGAGCCCAGTGGCGCACCATCTCCTCCAAGTCGTCGCGGCCCCCGACTTGGCTCTCGTGGCGCGACAGGGCCGCCATCTTCTTGTCGAAGGTGTCGGTGATGTCTACGACCATCGTGGGGCTCGCCGAACTCGCGAGCCACACCGTAGGCACTCGGTGGGGCAGGTAGCCAAAGTCGAGCAACTCGGGAAACGCGTGGGGGTTGCGCGCGTCGGGGTAGACCGCGCGCAGGGTCGCCTCACCGGCCGCGAGGTGGTCGGGGTGGCTTGCGAAGATGCGCTCCCAGTTGCGCTCGGGGCTCTGGGCGATGACGAGGTCGGGCTGGTGGCGACGAATCACGCGAGCGATGTCGCGGCGTAGGTCGAGCGTCACCTCCACCTTGCCGTCGGGGTAGCCAAGAAACGTCAGGTCGCTCACGCCCACCTCGTGGGCCGCGGCGCGCTGCTCGTGCTCGCGCAGCGCGGCTCGCTCATCGTTGGTGAGAGTCGACTCGTCCCCGCCGGCGTCACCGGAGGTGACGAGGCAGTAAGCGACGTCAACGCCCTGGGCGGTCAGGGTCGCAATGGTGCCCGCGGTGCCAAAGTCAACGTCATCGGGGTGGGCGACGACCACGAGGGCGCGACGAATGTCCGGGTCGGCCCGAAAGAGGGCGAGTTTCTTCTTGCTCACAGAACGGAGTCCTCCATCGTCGGCTCCCAGGCCGCGAGGTCCTTTAGGTGAGGATTGTTGGAGAACACCTCGACGATCGGGCGCTTTAGAGCCAGGCGACGCATGATGACCTCCGCCTCGACGATCTGGTTCCACAACAGGAGCGAGACGACGACGCCGGTGGAACCCGCGCGCGCGGTGCGTCCACTGCGGTGTAGGTACGCCTTTTGGTCTTCGGGCGGGTCGAAGTGCATCACGCAGTCCACGCCGTCAATGTGCAGGCCGCGCGCGGCGACGTCCGTGGCCACGAGCACCGGCAACTTCTCGGCCGAGAAGTCCGCGAGGGCCTTCTCGCGCTGGCTCTGGCGCAGGTCACCGTGAATGGCGGCGGCCGAGACGCCCTCCTTGGCGAGCTGCTCGACGAGGCGGTCCGCGCCGCGCTTCGTGCGACAGAAGACGATCGTCTTGTCGTAGGAATTGCAAATCGCCGCGGCCACCTTCACGCGGTCCATCTGGTGGACGTTGAGGAAGTGGTGGACCATCTGCGAGACGGTCTGGGTGTCACTGGCGACTTCGTGGAAGACGGGGTCGGTGAGATAGCGCGACACCAGTCGGTCGACGGCCCCGTCGAGGGTCGCCGAGAAGAGCAGCGTCTGGTGGGGGTGCTGGGCGATGCGTCGCAGCACCCACTCCACCTGGGGCATGAAGCCCATGTCGGCCATGCGGTCGGCCTCGTCGAGGACGAGCACGTCGAGGCCCTCGACGTTGAGTTCGCCCCGGTCTCCCAGGTCGATGAGACGCCCAGGCGTGGCGATGATGATGTCGCTGCCCTTGCGCAGAGACTTGACCTGACGTTCGATGTCGGCGCCGCCGTAGACGGCGCTCACCCGCAGCCCCAGCGCCGCCCCGAGGGGCTCGAGGACCTCGTGGACCTGCACCGCGAGCTCGCGCGTGGGCAAGAGCACCAGGCCGCGCGGTCGCGCGGCTCGGTCGGTCGCCTCGGGCGCCTCGCTGGCCGCGACGCGCTGGAGCATCGGCAGTCCAAAGCCCAGGGTCTTGCCCGAGCCGGTCTTGGCCTTGCCGCAGACGTCGCGCCCGGCGAGGGCGTCGTGGATCGTCATCGCTTGGATGGGGAAGGCCGTGGTGATCCCGTCGCGTTCGAGCTGGGCGCACAGATCAGGGTGCACGCCCAATTCGGCGAAGGTTACGGTGGTGGCATAAGAGTCGCGCGACGTGGTCGCCGACTCGATGGTTTCGCTCGTCACGGAACTACGGTCATTTCTCGGTCGGACCCGGAACCGTCGTTCGTGGAGAAAAAGTGGGCCCACGCTGAACTTCTACAGCGACCACCAGTCTAGGGGCGAAAATCCATGAATTGCCGACTATTTCTGCGCCGGCGCCGCGAGGGCCCTACGCTTCGTGACGCCGACTTCGTGAATGTGAGAAACCATGCCCCGTCTGTCACCCGGCGACCGCGCCCCCGCTTTTCGCCTCACCAACCAAGACGGCGAGGTCGTCTCGCTCGCCTCTCTCAAGGGTCGACGCGTCGTGCTCTACTTCTACCCCGCCGACGACACGCCCGGCTGCACCAAGGAGGCCTGTCAGTTCAACGAGGACCTCGCGGGCTTTGAGGCCCTGGACGTGACGGTGCTCGGGGTCTCGCCCGACGACGCGACGAGCCACCAGAAGTTCCGCGCCAAGTACGCGCTGACCTTTGACCTGTTGAGCGACCCCACGCGCGAGGTGATGGCGGCCTACGGCGCCTACGGCGAGAAGATGATGTACGGCAAGAAAGTCACCGGCGTCATCCGCTCAACCTTTCTCATCGGCCCCACCGGCCGCGTCGAGCGCGCGTGGTACGGCGTGCGCGCCGACGGCCACGCGAAGAAGGTGCTCGCCACCCTGGGCGACTGACCTTCGACGTCTCCACCTTCCCCTCAGGGTCTCCCCGTCGGTGGTATAGTTATTATGTCGTTATAAAGACTTAGGGGAAGCATGTCACGCGACTTCATCCATCCAGAGCGCTACGCGAAGTCGGCCCAGCTCTACGCCCAGGCCCTCGCGGTGATACCCGGGGGCGTGAATTCCACCGCGCGCGCCGCCTTCTCGGGCTGGGAGCCCCACCCGATCTTCGCCGATCACGCCGAGGGATCGACCCTGGTTGACGTCGACGGCAACGAGTACATCGACTACCTCTTGGGCCTGGGACCGATGCTCTTGGGCCACCGTCCCCCCACCATCACCGCCGCGGTCAGTGAGCGCATCCACAGTGCGGGCACCGTCTTTGCGATGCCCACGGCCCCCGAGATCGAGCTCGCCCAGGCGATCGTCGACGCGATCCCGAGCGTGGAGAGCGTGCGCATCGTCAACACTGGCACCGAGGGCGTGCTCTACGGGCTGCGACTCGCGCGCGCCTACACCGGGCGCACGAAGGTGATTCGCTTCGAAGGTCAGTACCACGGCTTCTCTGACGGCATCTACTGGTCCAAGCACCCCGACCTCGCACTCGCGGGCTCGGACGCGCGCCCCGTGGCGCTGCCCCAGGGTCCGGGGGTTCCCGCTGAGATGGGCGACTCGCTCATCATCGCCCAGTGGAACGACCTCGAGATGATCGAACGCCTCTTCGCCGAAAACCCCGAGCAGATCGCCGCCGTCATCACCGAACCGATCATGTGCAACACCGGCTGCATTTTGCCGCGTCCGGGCTACCTCGAGGGTCTGCGCGAGATCACCTCGCGCTACGGCGCGGTGTTGATCTTCGACGAGGTGATCACGGGCTTTCGCATCGCCCTC
>JAJYAC010000065.1 GCA_021779735.1 Actinomycetes bacterium | reverse complement strand
GATGAGGACTGACTGCGCGCCGTGGTCGATGAGGTAGACGTGACTCTGAAAGGCGAGACCCTCGCGCATCGCGCCGACCCACCACACGTCGGGGGCGAGGGCGACCGGACCTGAGAGGTCGTGGTCGCCGCGAGAAAGCGGGTCATCAGCGTGCGCGTCGTGGTTCACTATCCCTGCCTAGTCCCCGGGAGTATCACGCTCAGTCGTGGGCCGCGGCCACCGCATCGCGCAGCTCGGAGAGCATCGCGGCCACGTCGCTCGCGGGCACGGCCGGTGAGAACAAGAAGCCCTGGCTGAGATCACAGCCAAATCGTCGCAGGCGACCCAGCTGATCGCTCGTCTCGATCCCCTCGGCGAGGATGGGCATCTGCAGCTTGGCCCCCAGGGCCACGATGGACTCGAGAAGCGCGTCGTTGTAGACGCTGTCGATGGCCGGTCGCGAGAACGAGTGGTCGATCTTGATGTAGCGCGGGTGCAAGCGAACCAGGTACGAGAGAGACGCGAAGCCCGCGCCGAAGTTGTCGAGGGCCACCCCCACCCCGAGCTCACCGAGGCGCTCCATCGTCGCCACCGACGTCACCACGTCGGCGAGCGCGACGCGTTCAGCCACCTCGATCACCAGGCGCGCCGGCGCGAGGCCGGAGCGCTCGAGCGTGCTCGCCACCAGATCGCATAGACCCGGGTCGCGAAACTGGTGCGCCGAGACGTTGACGCTGACGTAGGGCAGGCGACCGCTCACCCCCGGGGTCCAGGTGCTCGCCGTGATAACCGCCTCGCCCAGGGCGAAGGCCCCGAGCTCGACGATCAAGTCGCTCGACTCGGCCAGGGCCAAGAACTCCACCGGCGCCACCCAGCCCCGCTCGGGGTGAAACCATCGCATCAGCGCCTCGAAACCCACCACCTCGTTCGAGGACGTGTCGACGATGGGCTGATAGTGCATCGAGATCTCGCCCGCGAGCAGCGCGTGACGCAACTCTTGGAGGCGACTGATGCGCGTCACCGCCCGCTGGTACATCGAGGGCGAGAAGATGACGTGGCGGCTCTTACCGTGGCGTTTGGCCTCGTAGAGCGCGACGTCGGCCTCCTCGACCACCTGCTCGCTGTCGGGTGAGTCCGCGTTCCACACGACGACGCCGACGCTGGCGCGCTGTTCGATGACGTCGCCGGCGATCGCGAAAGGTTCGCGCAACGCGTCGATGAGGCGCGTCGCGATCTGCTCGGCTTCAACCTGGCTGTGCAGACCCTCGGCGAGGTAGAGGAACTCGTCGCCACCAAAACGACACAGCGTGTCCGAGTCGCGCGTGACCGCCTCGAGCCGCTGAGCGACCTCGACGAGGAGTTGGTCGCCCACCAGGTGGCCGTGGGTGTCGTTCACGCCCTTGAAGTCGTCGAGGTCCACGAGCAGCACCGCCCCGCTGCCGCCCTGGCGCATCACTCGTGAGCGGGCCTGGCTGAGCCGATCCTCGATGAGCGCCCGGTTCGCGAGGCCCGTGAGCGGGTCGTGCAGCGCCTGGTGCGAAAGCTGGGTCGTGAGTTCTCGCTCCTCGGTGATGTCGCGCTCGCTGATCACGTAGTAGAGGATGTTGCCGCGCGCGTCGCGCGCGGGCGAGCGCGACACCTCCACCACGATGACGTGGCCGTCCTTGTGGCGATAGCGCTTGACGTAGCGCATCCGCTCCACGCGACCCTCGAGGGTCTGGCGGTGGGAGTCTTCGGTGATGCCCACGTCTTCGGAGTAGGTGAAGAGCTTCGAGTCGCCTCCCATCAGCTCCTCGCGGCTAAAGCCCACCATCGCGCAGAAGGCGTCATTGGCCGCCACGATGTTGTCGTCGAGGTCGGTGAAGATGATCGGCGACATCGAGTTCTCAAAGGCCAGGCGAAAGCGCTGCTCTAGGTCGCGGTGGGCGGACTCGGCGTCGCGGGTGGCGCTGACGTCTCGCACGGTGGCGAGCGTCCAGGTCTCCTCACCGAGCACCAGGGGCGACCACGCGACGTCGACCGTGAGAGTCGTCGCGTCGGCGCGCACGAGGCTGATCTCGCCCTCGTGCGCGGTCTCGGCCAGCGCCGCGTCGCGAGGGGCGCGCGAGACGACCTGGGTGTCCTTGAGCAGGGTCGCCAGCGGCAGTCCCACCAGGTCCTCGGGGCATCTCCGCGAGAGGGCGGCCGCGTAGGAGTTGACCCCGCGAATCACGCCCGCGGGGTCCACGACGACGACGCCGTGAGAGATGGCCTCCGCGAACGCCCGCCACCCGGGAAACCACTCGTCGAGACTTGTCACACCCCCACTTTCACCAACCGGCCCCAGGGGTCATTCTTACACCTGCCCATAACGGGCGGGTCGATGGCTACCCGTCGCCCAGGGTGCCCAACGGTCGCGGACTCGCAAAGGAGAAGCCCGCTTCGAAGATCGCCACGCAGTTCTTCACCACGTCGGTGTCGTAGAGTTCGCCGGCCCGAGAGTGCACTTCGTCGAGGGCCCGCTCGAGGCCGAGCTCACTGCGGTAGGGACGGTGGTTGGTCATCGCCTCGATGACGTCGGCCACCGCCACGATGCGCGCGGGCAAGATGATCTCGCTCGCCGCGAGTCCCTGGGGGTAGCCCGAGCCGTTGATGCGCTCGTGGTGTTGGAGAGCGACGTCGGCGATGGGCCAGGGGAGATTCGCCTCGGCGAGGATGTCGTAACCGAAGCGGGCGTGGCGCTGAACCATCTGGTACTCGAGCGGGGTGAGGCGACCGGGTTTAGTGAGGATCTCCGAGGCGATCGCGGTCTTGCCCACGTCGTGGACGTCGCCGGCCTGGCGGATCAGCTCGACCGTCGGCGCGTCGATGCCCATGTGCGCGGCGATGGCCGCGGAGAGGCCGCCGACCTTGGACTGGTGTCCCGCGGTGTAGGGGTCACGCGCCTCGGTGATGCGCGCGAGGGCGGCCAAGATGCCGTCCAGGGCGCCGGCGACCTGGTTCATCGAGCGAATGTGGGTGATTCCGAACTCGACCTCGCGCGCCATCACCTGGAGAGCGTGGGTCACCGGAGGAGAAAACGCGTCGACGTGGCGCGAGTACACGCTGAGACAGGCCCGCTGGCCCCCGGGGTGAAAGGGGATCGCCACCGAGGAGCGCAGACCGAACTCGCGGGCGCGCTCGCGCCACGGCGCGTAGAGGGACCGATTCACGAGGTCGCTCACGACCTGGACCCGTCCCGTTCTCAGGCACGTGCCCGCCGGGCCGAGGCCGTTGGCCTTCGTGCCCGACCACGACACCATGCCCGCCTGGAGGTAGTCGGTCTCGCCCGCGGCGAAGGCGTACTCGACCTCGTACTCCTCACCGGGCAGGGCCAGGGCGATCCAGGCGAGCGCGTAGCCCGCCTCGTCCACGAGGTAGCGGCAGAGGTGGCGCTGCGCGTCGGCCTCGTCGGTGGCGAACGACACGTAGCGGCTGACCTCAGAGACCATGGACATCGTGGCGTCGCGCACCACGCGGTCCGTCTGGTCGAAGTAGGAGGTAACGACGCCGATCACCGTGTCCTCGACGCGCACGGGATAGACGTTCACCGAGAGCCAGCGACGCCGCCCGTCGGGCAGCGTGAAGCCCGTCACCACGCTCTGGCGCGCCTCGCCCGTCACCAGAGCCACTCGGTGAGGCTGTTCGAGGGGGGCGAGTGGCGAACCGGCCTCGTCACTGACCCGCCACTCGTCGTCGAAGAGGACCGATCCGAGCAGGTCCTCTCGCGACACCCCGAAGATGTCGCGCACGCGCGGGTTGCAGTCGATGACGGTCCCCGCGGCGTCGGTGAGGATGAAGGCGACGAGGGAGTTCTCGAGGAATCCGATGTGCTCGAGGACGTCCTTGAGTGACCACGCACCCAGCGTCATGTCAGCGTCGCCCACGCCCCTCCTCGTCATGTCGACGTTGGTCAGCGTAGCGGCGCGAGCGTCCTCTCGCAATGAATCTGCCGCTCGCGGGGGCGCCTCGCGTCGCGCTCGTGCTAGGACTCGCGCGTCGCGGCGAAGCGATTGAGCGCGTCGAGGGTCGCCTTGGCCGCCGCGAGGACGTCCTCGTCGGCCTGGGCGACACCGAAGCGATCCTCGCCGCTCTCGCGCGAGCGCAGCGCCACGATGACGGGCCAGCTGCGCAGAGCGGTCACGTTGGTCACCGACAGCAACGTGAAGGGAATGTCAAAGCCCAGATCACCCAGCGCCGCCAGGGTCGCCTCGGCGCCGCCGATCAGCGGACCACTGCCCGTGCGGGCGAACGCGTGGCGTCCGGCGAGGGACAACTCGACCTCGCACCCGCCGCTGTGGGGATCGAACTCGGCGCGCTCGAGGACGACGCGCACGCCGCCCACGACGACGGGCTTCAATTCCTCGTTGGCGCTCTCGACGATGATGCGCGCCTCGGGGAAGTACAACGTGGCGATCTGCTGGGCCACCGTCTCGGTGTCGCGCGCGTTGGGTCCGTAGACGAGCAGCGTCACGCCACCCACGCCGTCGTCGTCGTTGCGCTCGAGCGCCACGTTCAACACGCCCGGCAGGCTGCGCAGCTCGAGTTCGAAATCCTCTTCGGTCGTCGACATCATGAGATTCGAATGCCCTTTCGCTCGTAGAGTCTCGCGTCCGCGATGCGCACCAATTCTGCCGGATCGGTCGAGTCGCGCGGTGACGTCGCGGCGCCGATCGTGAAGTCCACGAGGTCGCCGGTGGCCTTTAAGTGCGTGCGCAGTCGATCGACGAAGCCCACGGCCTCGGGACCCTCGGCGTTGGACAAGATCACCGCGAACTCGTCGCCGCCCAGTCGCGCGGCGGTGTCGCCGTGACGCAGCGCGTGGCGCAGCGCAAAGCCAAACTGACGCAATACGTAGTCGCCGAACTCGTGTCCGGCGCGGTCGTTGATCGCCTTGAAGTCATTGAGGTCGATGACGACCAGTGAGAACGCCCAGCCGTAGCGCGCGCTGCGCGACGCCGCGGTCTGCAGGGCGGTGTCAAAGCTTCGCCGGTTGCACACGTTGGTCAGCGGGTCATGGTCGGCGGAAAAGCGCGCCACGTGCAGCGAGAGCGCCAACTGACAGGCCGTGCGAATGGCGTCGCACTCAAAGGCCGGCACCACGTCGGGCCAGCAGTACAGGCCGGGGTCGCCGTCGACGCGCGAGATGCGCGAGGACTGCAGGCTGGCGCGACCGAGGCGAAAGGCCTGGGTGCCAATGGACTCGTGGTTCAACACGACGATGACGTCATCGAGGTGGTGTCGCTCGGCGACGCGCTCGAGCAGCGTGTAGATGAAGCCCACCCCGAGCTCGCTCGACTCGAGCTCGTTGGTCATCGTCTCAAAGAGCCACGGCTCGTAGTTGCCCTGACGAGGCTCGGCCGAGGTGGTGGTCATGACGCGTCGGCGTATTGCTGCGTCACGTCGCCGGTGCGCAGCACCGCTTCGGACGCGGAGCCGGCCTGAAGCAGCGCGACGAGGTCGCGCGGCGCCACCGGCACAGAGATGAGATAGCCCTGTCCCCGGTGACAGCCCAGTTCGAGCAGCTTGTCCACGACGCGGCTCGACTCGATGCCCTCGGCAATGATCTCCAAGTTGAGTGCGGTGCCCAGGCGAATGATGGACTCGACGATGGCCCGGTCAAAGGGGTCGGAGTTGATCCCGCGCACGAAGCTCATGTCGAGCTTCAACAGGTCGACCGGCAGGTTCTTCAGTTCGGTCATCGAGCCAAAGCCCGTACCGAAGTCGTCGAGAGCGATCTCGACGCCGAGCTCTTGGAAGCCCCTCAGCACCTCGGCGGTCTTGTCCGAGTCGTCC
>JAJYAC010000023.1 GCA_021779735.1 Actinomycetes bacterium | reverse complement strand
GCGCAGGGAGGCGACGTGCTGCTCGGCGAGCACCTCGGTCGGGGCCATCACGGCGCCCTGTCGGCCCCCGCCCACGGCGAGGGCGAGCGCGGCGCTGGCCACGAGGGTCTTGCCCGAGCCCACGTCACCTTGTAGAAGCCGGTGCATGGGTAGCGGCGAGGCCATGTCGCGGGCCACCTCCGCGAGGACACGACGCTGCGCTCCGGTGAGGACGAAGGGGTGAGCCGCGAGAAAGCGTCTCAACAGGGACGACGACGCATCAACGAGTTCGCCCGGGCCCGCAGCGAGATCCGACTCATCAAGGTGGTGGCTGATTCCGCGCGCGCTCTCTCTCGCCCGGCGTCGGCCCAGAGCGAGCACCAGCTGGACGCGCAGAAACTCGTCGAAGGCGAGTCGCCGACGCGCGGGCTCCACGTCGGCGAGCTCGCCGGGTAGGTGGATGGCGCGCAGCGATGCGGTGCGGTCAAGGAGGCCCAGGGCGAGACGATTCGCCTCGGGCAGCGGATCGACGAACTCGCCCGCGCGCCGTAGGGCCTCCTCGACGAAGCCGCCCACCTCCCAGCTCGTGACGCCCGCTCGCGCCGACGCCGGATAGAGCGCGACGACCCGACCCACCCGATTCGGGTCGCGCCCCTCCTCGGGCGATCCCACGGCGACGTCGACCACCGGGTTGGTCATCTGGCGCTGGCCCCGGTAGTCGGCCACCTTGGCGTAGAAGAGCGCCCAGGTGCCCACCGCGAGTTGGCGCTCGCGCCAGGCCTGGTTGAAGAAGACGACGTGCAACGTGCCGCCGTCGTCGGCGACCGCGACCTCGACCATCGAGCGACCCTGTCGGGTGCGTCGCGATCGCACGCGCGTCACCTGGGCCCACACCGCCGCCTCGTCGCCGACGGCCAGTTCGGCGACGTCGGCGCGCCGCGTGCGATCGAGGTAACGACGCGGGTACGTGGTGAGCAGGTCAAAGACACTCACGACGCCGATGGCGGCGAGAGCGCTCTGGCGCTTGGCGCCCACGTGGCGCAGCTGATCTACCGAGATGGCGTCGAGATCGACGAGGCGACGTCGTCCGCTCACTCGACGCCGAATAGGTACGGGTAGAGCGGCTGGCCACCGTGGTGCACCTCGACCGCGATCGCCGGGTACGCCTCGGCGAGGTACTCGCTGATGCGCCGCGTGTTGGCCGACGTAGCTCCGTCGCCCTCGATGATCGTGACCAGTTCGTGACCCTCGCCAATGAGCTGGCCCAGCAGGTTCGTCGAGGCCACAGCGACGGAGTCGGCAATGGAGCGCACACCGTGGGCGTCGAGGCCAATCCAGTCGCCCTCGTGCACCTGGCCCACGTCGGTGAGCGTCGCGCGAACAGCGCGCGTCACCTCGCCGGCCAGGACGTGGTCGGCCGAGGCCCCCATGCTCGACGCGTTCTCGGCCGCCGAGGCGTCTGGGTCGTAGGCGAGCAGCGCGGCGAAGCCCTCGACGATGGAGTTCGTCGCCACCACGACCACGTTCTCCTCCACGACGGCGTTGACCTGTTCGGCGGCGAGGCGCACGTTCTTGTTGTTGGGCAAGATCACGACCTCGTGCGAGCCCGTCGCCTGCACCGCGGCGGCCAGCTGCGCGGTCGAGGGGTTCATCGACTGGCCCCCCGAGACAATCGCTCGCACGCCCAGGGAGCGAAAGATCCGCGCCACTCCCTCGCCCACGGTCACCGCGACCACGGCCGTCGCCGGCACGGGCTCGTCGGAGAGCTCGTCCACGACGGCCTCGCGCACCCAGCGCTCCTCGACCACCTGCTCCGCCAAGTCGGTGACGCGAATATCGCGCGGTCGACCAACGTCGACTCCCGCCTCGATGGAGGCTCCAATGTCGTCCGTGTGGATGTGACAGTTGTAGAGGCCCTCGCCGCCAACGATGACGATCGAGTCGCCCAGACTCGACCACGCATCGCGAAAAGCGCCCATCGACTCGTCGGGCGCGTCGAGGAGATACATCACCTCATAGCGCAGGTCCGCGATATCACCGTCGGGCACCTCTTCGGTCACGTGGACGTTGATCGTCTCGGCCGGGGGCGCCACGGGCAGCGGATCTTTCGCGACCACGAAGCACAGGGCGTCAAAGAGCAAGAGCAATCCCGTGCCGCCGGAGTCCACCACGCCGGCCTGGGCGAGTACCGGGAGCTGCTCGGGGGTGTGTGCGAGCGCCTCGCGGGCCCGGTCGCGCGCCGCGCGCACCAGGCTCGTCAGGGACGTCGTCGCGCTCTGGGCCCCCTGGGCTGCGGCGCGCGCCACGGAGAGGATCGTCCCCTCGACGGGGCGAAGCACCGCCTGGCGCGCGAGCACGTCAGCGTGATCGAGCGAGTCCGCGAGTACCTGGGGGGTGACCGCGGCGACAACTTTGAAACGCTCCACGAGACCGCGCAGCAGCTGGGACAAGATCACCCCGGAGTTGCCCCGCGCCCCCATGAGAGAGCCCTTGGCGATCGCCGAGCAGACCGACTCCATCGACGCCTCGCTCCCCTCGGCGTCGAGGGCCGCCACCACGGACTCGACCGTGAGGGTCATATTCGTCCCGGTGTCGCCGTCGGGCACCGGGTAGACGTTCAGGCGGTTGATGACGTCCCGGTGCGATCGCAGCAAGCTCGCGAAGGTCGTCATGGCCGAGCGCAGGTCGCTGGCGGACAGCTTGGTCGGTGCGCTCATCGCTAGCGATGCTACAATGGCTCTTCGGTTTCTACCCGGGGTCGCGGTGACCCGCTCGGGCGACAAGGAGAAGGTTCACCATGGCATCGGTCTGCGAAATCTGCGGCAAGAAGCCGTCCTTCGGCATGAACGTCTCCCACTCGCACCGTCGCACCAAGCGTCGCTGGAATCCCAACATCCAGCGCGTGCGCGCTCTGGTCGGTGGCACCCCGAAGCGTGTGAACGTCTGCACCGGCTGCCTGCGGTCGGGCAAGATCACCAAGCCCGCGCGCCGCGTCACCCCGTAGTTAGAACTGGTGTTGGAAGCCGGTGCGCTCGAAGGGGCGTCCGGCGAAGGTGCGTACCGCCGGGTCCTCGTGGATGCGGCCGATCACGATCGGCCGACGTAACCCTCGATCGGCGAAGATGAGCGACAGTCGCCCCACGTCCGCGCAGGTCATCACCAGCTCGTAGTCCTCTCCCCCGTTGAGAGCCTCGTCGAGGGTCGCCCCCTCGGCCACCGGCACCTCGCTCAGCTCGAAGCCCACACCCGAGGCGTCCGCCATGCGGTGCAGGTCGATGCCAATGCCGTCCGACAGGTCCATCATCGCGTGCACACCGCTCGCGCGTGCAGCCAGTCCCTCGGCCAGGCGCGGCCACGGCCGCCGGTGGGCGACGACGAGCTCGTCGTCGAGTCGCGCCCCGGCGCGTCGCCGGCGCAGTCCCGCGGCGCTTCGTCCGAGGGGTCCGGTCACCAGAATCTGGTCACCCGCTCGCGCCCCCGAACGTAGTACCGCGCCACGCCCCGGGCACTCGCCAAAGACGGTGACGGCCACGGCGACGTCGCGTCCTCTAGCGAGGTCGCCGCCGACGATGGGACAGTTCGTCATGGCGGCCGCGTCGGCGATGCCGCGATGGAGCTCCTCAAGGTCCGTACCCGGCGGCGACGTCACGGCGACGACCGCCCCGCGCGGTCGGCCCCCCATGGCCGCGAGGTCCGAGACCGCCGAGGCGACAGCCTTGTAGCCGAGATCCTCGAGTGGAAAAAGTTCAGCGTCGAGGTGCACACCCAAGACGGCGATGTCGGTGCTGATCAGCGCCTGGCCGACGAAGGGCTCCAGTACCGCCGCGTCGTCGCCGACGTGCACCTCGCCGCGGGGGATGGTTCGACGACCCACGATGGCGGCGATACGCTCCAAGAGGTCATCTTCACGCCGGGAGTGCTCTTCGTGAGCGGGTGGGTCCGTCGGTGTGGTCATGACAGTTGACATATGACGCCGCGACGACCGTCGTCGCGACTGGAGGATTTCACGTGACCTACCCCACCCGACACCAGCAACTCATCTCTTGGGTTGAAGAAGTTGCACGGCTCACTACCCCCGATCGTATCCACTGGTGCGATGGTTCAGCCGACGAGTACGACGAGTTGTGTCAGTTGTTGGTGGACAACGGCACGTTCACCAAGCTGTCTGACGCCAAGCGTCCCCACAGCTACTACGCGGCCTCGGACCCCGGCGACGTCGCGCGCGTCGAGGACCGCACGTTCATCTGCTCGCGCGAAGAGATCGACGCCGGTCCGACGAACAACTGGCGCGACCCTGAGGACATGCGCTCGACCCTCAACGGACTCTTCGCGGGATCGATGAAGGGCCGCACGATGTACGTCATCCCCTTCTCGATGGGCCCGCTGGGATCAGACATCGCCCACATCGGCGTCGAGATCACCGACTCGGCCTACGTGGCGGTCTCGATGCGCATCATGACGCGCATGGGCACCGGCGCGCTCGAGGTGCTCGGCGAGGACGGCTTCTTCGTGCCGTGCCTGCACTCGGTGGGCGCACCGCTCGCCGAGGGACAGGCGGACGTCGCGTGGCCCTGTGACGCGGACAACAAGTACATCGTGCAATTCCCCGAGACCCAGGAGATCATCTCCTACGGCTCGGGCTACGGCGGCAACGCGCTGCTGGGCAAGAAGTGCTTCGCACTGCGCATCGCCTCGGTCCTCGCGCGTGACGCGGGCTGGCTCGCCGAGCACATGCTCATCTTGAAGCTGACGAGTCCGGCCGGCGAGTCGCGCTTCGTCGCCGGCGCCTTCCCCAGCGCGTGCGGCAAGACGAACCTCGCGATGCTCGTGCCCACGCTGCCGGGCTGGAAGGTCGAGACCATCGGCGACGACATCTGCTGGATGAAGCCAGGTCCCGACGGGCGCCTCTACGCGATCAACCCCGAGGCGGGCTTCTTCGGCGTCGCTCCGGGCACCAATATGTTGACCAACCCCAACGCGATGTACTCGGTGGAGGCCAACACGATCTTCACCAACACCGCCCTGACCGCTGACGGTGACGTCTGGTGGGAGGGCATGGGTGAGCCGCCCGCGGGCCTCACCGACTGGCGGGGCCAGGCCTGGTCACCGGGCCTGGGCACGCCCGCGGCGCACCCCAACTCGCGCTTCACCGCCCCGGCCGGCCAAGACCCCGCCATCGCGCCCGAGTGGGAGGACCCCGCGGGTGTGCCCATCGACGCCGTCCTCTTCGGCGGACGGCGCGCGAGCGTCGTGCCCCTCGTGTTTCAGGCGCGCGACTGGGACCACGGCGTCTTCCTCGGCTCGATCATGGCCTCGGAGACAACGGCCGCGGCCACGGGGGCGGTGGGCAACTTGCGCCGCGACCCCTTCGCGATGCTGCCCTTTTGTGGCTACAACATGGCGGACTACTTCAGCCACTGGCTGACGTTCTCGGACCGCTTCGACCAGGCGACACTTCCCAAGATCTTCTACGTGAACTGGTTCTTGAAGGGTGACGACGGCAAGTTCATCTGGCCGGGCTACGGAGAGAACAGTCGCGTTCTGGAGTGGATCTTCGAGCGTGTCGCCGGTCGCGGCGAGGCCGTGGAGACCCCCATTGGCTACCTGCCCGCACCGGGGGCCCTCAACGTCGACGGACTGGGACTCTCCGAGAACGCCCTCAATCGCCTGCTGCACGTCGACGTCGAGGCCTGGCGCCGCGAGGTGCCCCTCATCCGCGAGCACTTCGCGACCTTCGCGGACCGCATCCCGGCGCGCCTCGTCGCCCAGGTGGACGACCTCGAGGCGCGCCTCAACTAGCGCAACTCTCTAGTCCGCAGTCTCGGCGTCGGCGACGATGAGCCGAGGTCCCGAGGGCCAGTCGAAGTAGCGCCACGTCCAGTTGATCATGACGCGCAGGCGATTGCGAAAGCCCACCAGGTAGAACAGGTGCAGGCCGAGCCAGGCCAGCCAGCCGAGCGTGCCACGAATGACGCCCCCGCGCGGCATCTTGGCCACGGCCGCCTGGCGGCCAATCGTGGCCATGATGCCCTTGTTGCGATAGCGGAACGCCTCGGTGGGCTGACCCGCGACGACGCGCAGGATCTGCGCGGCGCAGTGGCGCCCTGACTGAATGGCCACCGGCGCGAGTTGCGGGCAGAACTCGTGATCGTTCAGCGGCACCGCGGCCGCGTCACCCACGGCCCAGACGTTCCTCGAGTCCACGAGGCGTAGATCCGAGGTGACGCGCGCGCGTCCCCCCGGGCCGGGAGTGACCTGCAGGTCGTGAGCCAAGGTCCCGCTCGCCGTGACCCCGGCCGCCCAGACCACGGCGGCGGCGGCGAGACGCTCACCGTCGTCGAAGCGAATGTGACCTTCCTCGACCTCGACCACGGAGCGACCGAAGTTGATCTCGACGCCCATCGATCGCAACTCGCGCCACGCGTAGGCGCTGGCCGACTCCGGAAAGGCGGTGAGCAGTCGCGGCGCGAGGTCCACGAGCAGCACGCGCACGTCCTCGGGGCGAAGACGCAGTCCGTCTCGGCGAATGGCGATACGCACGAGTTCTGAGAGGGCGCCGGCGGTCTCGACGCCCGTGGGACCCCCGCCCACCACCACGAAGGTCAACGACACGCTCGTGTGCTCGGCCGCCACGTCGGCGGCCTCGAGACTCATCAGCAGGCGATTGCGCAGGCGCCGCGCGTCGGCGAGCGAGTAGAGAGGCATCGCGTAGCGCGACGCGCCCGGAATGCCGAAGAAGGCGGCCGTCGCGCCCGTGGCCACCACCAGGTGGTCAAAGGCCATCTCGGCGCCACCCTCGAGGATTACGACGCTGCGGTCGTGGTCGACCTCGCGCACCTGAGCGTGTCGGAAGCGGATGTTGCTCGCATGTCCAAAGATCGTACGAATGGGGTACGCCACGTCCGCGGGTTCGAGACCGGCCGTGGCGACCTGATAGAGCAGCGGCAAGAACGTGTGGAAGTTGTGCTTGTCGACGATGGTGACGCGCACGTTCTCATTGGCGAGTCCCCGCGCGACCGCGACGCCGGCGAATCCTCCCCCGATGATCACCACGTGCGCGGGACTGGTCTCCGATGGGCTCGCCATGACCCATTACAGCATAGGAAGCCGACCCCCTCCTACCGGCGAACGCGCCCCAGCGTGTAGAGGACCGCTCCCACCAAACTCACCAGCGCGAGCAGGTGGTCTCCGTCGGCGAAGTTCAAACTGACGCCGACGGGAATCAGGGCCCCCACCACCCAACCCAACTGCTGGCGTACCGCGAAGCGCGCAAAGGTCCGTCCCTGAAGCCCCGCCGCCACCTCGCGCTGGGTGATCGCGTCAAAGCTGGGTTGGGCGACCGCCGCCCACAGGCCCAGCCATCCGGCGAAGAGCGTCTGGACCAACAGAGTGGGTGCGAGCGACGCCAACGCCGCGCCCAGCCCCGTGCCGAGGAGGGCCAGACTGAGCAGCGAGGACTCGCGCAGTCTCTCGCGCACCCGCGTCACGAGTCCCAAGCCACCCAAGGCGCCGACGGCACTCAACGCGAGCGCCACCGCGAACCAGCCGAGTCCCGCGTGGGCCCGCCGCAGTCCAAAGGCGAGCAGAAACGTGGCGAAACCCACGGCGAAACGCATCAGCGAGGCGACCGCGAGGCCCCGGGCGACCTCGCCCTCACCAAGCGGGTTGAGTGCGTGCACGTCGCGCTCGTCTTGGGTCATACGCGGGCCGGAACGCGCCTCGCCCGCTGGGCGCGGCAGACGCACGCTCGCCACGGTGGCGCCCGCGAAGACCATCGCGGCGACGACCAAGACGCTCGTCGCCCCGAGCGACTTGAGAACCCCGGCGCCGAGCGAGCCCACGAGGAGCCCCGCGAGAGTGCCCAGAAGCGTGAGCTGGGCGTTGAAACCGGCGAAGCCCCCCGACTGGGGCCGGTCGTTCTCGGGCCAGCCCGCTCCACCGACCCGTCCGCCGTGTTCGCGAAACTGGTGGCTACGGGCCATCTCGGGCACGAGCGCGCCACGGGTCACCACGTAGAACTTCGAAGAGATCAGCACCAAGAACGCCTCGGGGTAGAGCCAGAGAGAGTTGAGGTGCTGGGACATCGACCAGCACAACAGCACCCGCGCGCCCGCCGAGAGGGCGACGAGGACGCGACGCCCGTGCACGGAACGGTCGATGAGGGGGCCGAGCAGAGGCGAGACGACGGCGAAGGGCGCGATGGTGATCAGCAGGTACAAGAGCACACGGCTCTTGGCCTCCGTCGGCGAGACCGAAAAGAACAGCGATCCGGCGAGCGAGATCGTGACGAGCGTGTCGCCGGCCATCATGAACACGTGCACCAGGGCCAGCCGGCCAAAGGAGGTCGACTGGTCGAAGAGGTCCTGGGCCGAGGCCCACGCCAATGAGCCGAGTCCGCGACCTCGCACGGCACGACACTAGGACATCGTTCGACTCCCGATATCGAACGGACTCAGTTGGAGAAGCAGGCGCGGTGGTAGACCACGTCGGGCAACATAGCGGCGTGGCAGTACGTGGCGCGTGACGCCGCGTGCCACCCTCCCGCGGCGTAGGACATGAGTTCGGTCACGCTGAACTGACCAGCACCCACGCCAATCGTCGCCCACAGGTAGGCCCACCCCGCCTCGCAGCCGTAGTTCTGAACCGAGTCGACGTAAGTGAGATGGGCCGTCAGGGCCGCACTCGTGCACGGGGCGGCGACCGGAGGGCCGCTGGAGGTCGCCGTCGCACGCGCCGCCACCAGTGCGAGGCCGGCGACGAGAACCAGCGCGCTCACCAACTTGAGTGCCTTCACCTCCTCAGTTCACCACACGTTCAACGCGGGCCGCGCAGGCACTGCCAGACCAGGCGGGCCACCTCGTCGGGACTCGCGCCAGACTCCAGGAAGTCCTCGGCACCGAATCGGGCACTCACCGCCTCGACGAGTCCGGCCATCGCCGCCGCGCTGGCGTCGTCACGCAGCCACCCGCGCCGCTGGCCGTGGGCCAGAGCTCGCGCGCGGGCCTCTGAGACCCGCGCTTGGGTCGCGACGACGACGTCGCGCACGATCGGGCGCGTCTCAGCGGCCGCCACGATCCGCGCGATCATGGCGCGCTCACTCAGCGCCGTATCGTGATCGGCCGGATCCAAGAGACCGCGCAAGACCTCGTCAAACCTGCGCCGGCTATCGGCGATCTCGAGGGCGGCCCACCGAGCCATTTCATTTTCCGAGTACGTGACAAAGAGCGCCTCGTAGGCGGCGTCAATGACCCCTTCCCGCGAGCCGAAATGGTGGTAAACGCTCCCGTAATTCACGCCGGTGGCCTGACAAATTTCCGGGATGCGAATGCGCGCTTCATCCCCCGCGAGAAGGCGTTCCGCCACCGCGTCGAGAACCGCTCTCATCACCGGAGCCGAACGCAACTGCTTCGTCATTACCGCGCAGTGTATCGAGCGGCGCCACGAGGGAGACGGCCCCGGCAACACCCGCTCAAATCACCACCTTGGCGGCTTAAACTGGAGTTTTTGAACGCCACTCATGACCGATACCTCCCCCCATCACCTTCAGATCATCATCGGCAGTACACGTCCCGTGCGAGCCGGCGAGACCATCGCGCGATGGGTGGCCCAGCGGGCCACAGACCATGGGGGATTCTCGGTTGAGCTCATTGATCTCAGAGACGTCGACCTGCCCCTGCTCGACGAGCCGCACCAACCCTCCCAGGGGAACTACACCCACGATCACTCGCGGCGCTGGGCCGAGAGGGTGGCGCCCGGTGACGCGGTGATCTTTGTGGTGCCCGAGTACAACCACAGCTACAACGCCGCCACGAAGAACGCCCTCGACTACCTCTACGCCGAGTGGCGATTCAAGGCCGTGGGCATCGTCTGCTACGGCGGCGGCGCTCGAGGAACCCGCGCGGCTCAACACCTCAAACCAGTGCTCGCGGCGCTCAAGATGGTCCACGCCGGTGACGTCGCGATTGGACTCGCCGAAGCGCCCGTCGCCGAGGGCGTCTTCAGCCCCACGCCGATGCTCACGCGCTCGCTCGACTCGCTGCTAGACGACATCGAGCGCTGGGTTCCCCACCTGCGCGAAATTCGGGCCTCGCTGCCCGCGCACCGCTAGGGTCACGTCGTGCCTCAAGTGACGTCCCCCTCTGCGACCAAGCACACGAGGGGCCCGGACGCGGTGGTACGGCTCCTCATGACGGTCATCGAGTACGCAATCGTCATCAGCCTTCTCCTCGTCGCGGCCGACGTTCTCGTGCGCTCGCTGGTCGACTTCGCTCGCAATCACACGACGCTGGCCCAAGGCGTCATCGCTGCCGTCGACGGCATTCTCGTCGTGATCATTCTTCTCGACATCGCCCAAACAGTCTTTGGCAACTTGCGATCCTTTTCGTTTCCCGTGCGACCCTTTATCGTGATTGGCATCCTGGCCGGCGTGCGAGACATCCTGAGCGCGTCAGCCCACCTCACGCTCAACACGGGGATGACCACCGTTGAGTTCCGCGACACCCTGATCTCCCTGGGAGTCGGCGTGGGCGTCGTGATCTTCCTTCTCCTGGGACTCCTAATCCTGCGCTTCGCTCAACACCGAGATGACGGACGAGTTAGCCATTCAGCGCGTAGACAACCGTCACGAGAACACTGACCGACTGAGTACCAGCCTGCAGGGGCACCGCGGCTTTGTCGATGGCGAAACTCGTGCCCATGATGATCGGCGGCGAGGAGGCGTTCTCCTGATCCGTGATCTTCACGATGCGCCCCAGGCTCGTTGAGCCGGCGCGAACGATCTGTGAGGCGGCGGTGTGGGCGTTGCTCACCGCCTGGGCTCGCGCGGCCGCGAGGGCCCGCGACTGATTCGAGAGCGAGAACGACACGCCGTAGAGCTGCACGCCGTTGCCCACGGCGTGCACCGCGGCGTCGAGGGCTTGGCCCGCGCTTGCGAGACGGTGCGTCGTCACCGACAGGGTGTCACTGACGCTAAAGCCGGTCACGCGACCTGACGAGTTGGTGTTCGTCGAGATGCTGAGATCTGACGTCTGCATATCTGACTTGGTGAGACCGCTGCGTTCGAGGGACGCCTGCAGGGCGGACATGCGCGCGTTGTTGTTCTCGAGGGCAGCGACCGCCGTGCTCGCGGTGGTGTTCACGCCGATCTGGTAGTTCAGCGTGTCCGGCACGCCCTGAGCAGTTCCACTACCGGTCACCGTGATCGTGCCCGCACTCGCCCGATCGTGGTTCACCGAGACGACGAGTGCGACGGCGAGTGCGACGACGAGGGCGCCGACCCCCCACGTGCGCACCTTGGAACTTCCCACCACTGACACTTCAGGGTTACTCATGGTCACTCCCTCTCTCTTCTGGTCACTGTCCACAGCCCCCAGCCGATTACGAGGCACTATCGTCGGCGCATGCACGACGTGCCCCGTCGAGACTTCTTGGCGCGCGCCCTGCGCTGGGGCGCGTGGGGAGCGGGAACTGCTCTCGGCGGCGTTCTCCTCGAGGGGTGCGCGCCGTCATCTACCAAAAGACCAGTGGCCACCACGTCACTCGCCGTCGCCGAGCGCGCGAGTGCGGCTGACTGGCGGCGCCTGGCGGCGAGCCTGCGGGGCGTGCTGGTGCGCCCCTCCTCTCCCAGCTACGCGCGCGATCGTCTGCTCTTTGACGCCGCCCTCGCGCCACGCCGTCCCCAGGGCATTGCCTACTGCGCCTCGAACGACGACGTGGCACGGTGCGTGGCCTTCGCGCGCGAACACGCCGTTCCAGTCACCGCCCGCTCCGGGGGCCACAGCTACGCGGGATACTCCGCCAACGATGGACTCATTGTTGATCTCAGCCGCCTGCACTCGGTGGATGTCGTGGACTCAGATTCGGCGCTCGTCGGCGCCGGCACCCGTTTGATTGACCTCTACGACTCCCTCGCGAAACGGGGCCGTCTCGTGCCGGGTGGCTCGTGCGCGAGCGTCGGATTCGCCGGCCTCGCCCTGGGCGGCGGCATCGGCGTGTTGGCGCGACGTTACGGGCTGACCTGCGACAACATTCTCGAAACGACGACGGTCAGCGCCGACGGCTCCCAACTGCGGGTGGCGCCGGACTCGCACCCCGATCTCCTCTGGGCTCAGCGCGGCGGGGGCGGAGGCAACTTCGGCGTGACGACCTCCTTTCGCGTGCGCACCTACCCCGTTGGCCCGTTGGCGCTCTTCACGCTGCACTTCGCGTGGGAGGCCGCCCAGGAGGTCCTGATGACGTGGATGCACTGGATAGGACACCAGGCCGATGAGCTGTGGGCGAACTGTCTCTTGCAGAGCGAGGGACTCGACGGGCTCAACGTCGAAGTGAGCGGCGTCTGGTGCGGCTCGGTGAACGACCTTGCGACCGTCGTCGACTCCTTCGTCAGAGCGCTCGGCACCAAGCCGACGTCGAGCTTCGTGGGCGGCGAGGACTACCTGCACGCGATGGCCGACGAGGCGGGCTGCAGCAGCCTCTCTCTCGCGGCGTGTCATCTCGTGGGCGACGGAGCGGGCACGTTGAGCCGAGCGGCGTTTCGGGCTAAGTCGAGTTACGTCGTCGCCCCCTGGTCCGACGCCCGGGTCACGCGCGCGCTGAACTCACTCGCCCTGGTGTCGCGTCGCGCACCCGACCTCGGTGCCTCGCTCGCCTTCGACTCCTACGGCGGGGCTATTTCGCGCGTCGACCCGGCCCACAGCGCCTTCGCGCACCACGACGCCCTCGCCGGCATCCAGGCCACCCACTCATGGTCCACGTTCTCCTCGCCCACCCAGATCGCCACCGGCGACGAGTGGCTACGCGAACTGGGTGCGAACGTCTTCGAGTCTCGCGACGGAGCGTACGTGAACTACATCGACCCCACCCTCGAGGACTGGCTCGACGCCTACTACGGCGCGAGCGTGGCGAAGCTCGTTCGCGTCAAGTCCGCCGTCGATCCCGACGATCTCTTTCACTTCGCCCAGTCAATTCCCGTAAAGTCGACGACATCCGCGCCAGGTTGAGCCGTGGGCAAGTTTTCAATGCCGCCAGAAAACTGACTGATATTCAGTTCACTTCCCACCGCCAATCTCTCGATTTGCTCTCGTCGTGACGTCGCGAGGTGCTAGTACTAGGTGTCTATGACGAGTGACGCCGACCGAGACGCTGTCCAAGGCGCCCACGAGGAGGCGACAGCGGCGCACGAGTCCATCGCCCAACAACTCCACGCCGTCGCCGATGATCCTCAGCTCGTGGGCGCCGCGGGACTCCTCGTGGGCGGCGTGTCACCCGTCGCGGGACTCGCGCTGGGCCTCAAGGCGGCTCACGACGAACAGGCGCAGGGCAAGCCCACCAGCCTGCTCACCAAATTCGCCATCGGGCGTAGCGTCATTGGTCTCGTGGTGGGCGCCGTCGCCCTCATCATCTTTCTCATCATCGCGCTCTCGATCATGGGGCGCATCAACAATTTCCCCGGCTTCGTGGGCAATGGACCGTCGAACAACTTCGGCGTCTCGTGCCAGAACATTCCTCAGCCGACCTTTCCCCCGGGCCTCACGTGGCAGTGCGCGAACGGCGTGTGGACCGGGAGGTCGAGCGTCACGCCCTAACGATCCCTGGCTCGCGCCGCTAGTCCTGGTCCACTTCGGGGCCCGGGTCGCCGCCGGGAGCCGCGATCGCGAGGCGCGCGAGGTAGAAGTCCCAACCCGCCACGTGGTCGCCCACGGCGTCCTCGGGTAGGCCACGATGGGTCAGGCGCACCCTCGTCCGCTCGCCTTCAGCGACGAGCGTGATTTCCACTTGCGTAGAGCCCGGAGGTATGGGGTGATGGGGTTCGTCCCAACCAAAAGTGAAGACCACCTTCTCATTGGGCACCACCTCGAGGAACTCGCCCACCCCCGGGTGAATCCCCATGGCCACGACGCGGTAGCGACCGCCCGGGTGCGCCTCGAGTTGGGCCTGCGTGCCCATCCACATCACGTGCAGGGCGGGATCGGTCAGGAAGGGAAAGATGGTCGCCGCACTGGCGTCAATCACGACCTCTCGTACTACGTCAACCATTGACATTGCCTTTCTCTCGTTCGGCCGACTCGGCCAACAGACGCAACCGCTCCAAACTGTCGCCCCAGTACTCGTCGAGGAAGTGACGCAGACGAGTCATCTGAGCGTGGTTCGCCCGGTACAGACGACGCACGCCGTCACGACGTTCCACGACGAGCTGCGCGTCGCGTAAGACGCCCAGGTGCTGGGAAATCGCCGAACGCGTGACGTCGGGAAAACGTGCGGCGATCTGCGCCGCGGGCAGCTCTCGTGACCAGACGTGCGTGAGAATCTCTCGACGCCGAGGCTCCGCGAGTGCTTTGAAGGTACTGTCCACGAGAAGCACGTGAGCAATTACTTACGTAAGTGTCAACTAACTTTCGGCGGTCGGCGCGCCGCTTCGACACGCCGATCGCCGCTCGTCCGGGGCCACCTGGTAAGAAAGCGTCAACGCCGTCACCGTGGAGGGGAACTAGACGATGGACCCAGATCTGCCTGTGCTGCAGGACTCACTGGCCGAGGTGCGTCGGCACGTGTCGGGCATCGTGGAGGGACTCTCTGATGAGCAGATGCGTCTGGGCGTCCTGCCCTCGGGCTGGACCTTCGTGGGACTGGTGAGTCACCTCGCGCTCGACGTCGAGCGATTCTGGTTTCGTGCCGTGATGACGGGCGACCCGCGCGCCTGGGAGAGCTTCAGCCCCGACGTATCAGCCTGGGACGTGGGAGCCGACACGTCGCCCGCGGCCGTGCTCTCACTCTATGAAGACGAGGCGCGACGAGCCGATGCCATCATCGCCGCCACTCCCCTGGACACGCCTCCGGCGGCCTGGCCCGAAGATCTCTTCGGCGAATTTCGACTTGGCAGCCTGCGAGAGATCATCATGCACGTCGTCACGGAAACCGCCTATCACGCCGGACACCTTGACGCGGCCCGCGAACTCCTGGACCGGCGCCAGTGGCTGGTCCTCGACGAGGGCAGACCCGGCGCGAGCTGAAAGCCGTGATGTGGAGGCCCGATCAGTAGCCGTCCGCAGACTCCTGGCGCCTCGAGGTCAGTGATTGACCCGTCGCGCACGTCACTCGAAGGTCAAAGCGAGGCGAATTGAGCCGCTCGGATCTGCGAGGAAGTCCCCGTCGCCCCGAGCGCCTACGAGGTCGCCCGTTCCCGAACCTGCGACGACCCTCAGAGTGCCCCTCGCCGCGCCTTCGGCGAACGTGCCCACATGTTGGAGAATCACGCTGCCTCGCTGATCGGCGAAGGTGCCCGTGACTCGTTCGAGGCCCACGAACGCGGCGGACCCGTCGTCGGCGTACGACATCAGCCACGTCGTCACTGACGTTGCCTCGATGTCTCCGGCGTACGTCTTGGACACCGTGGCGCTGGTCATCCTCGGAAGATCGGTGCCCTCGTCGAGCGGCGTCTCGCGCCAACTGGTGACTTCAAAGACGGCGGCCATGGCCACAACGGCACCACCTTTCGAACTCTGGTCCCCGGAGTCTACGTGGAGACGATTCGAAGAGTCCGATGATCTATCGCACGTTGAGCCGTTCGCCGCGAGAAGAAGAGACCGAGTCCACTGGTAAGGATCGACACACAGATTCACTCGACATGACGACGTCTAGACACTTTGAAGCGAGTCGGGAGAGGAGGCGCTGGCGGGCCCCGTCGAGTGCCGTGCGCCGACCACTGGGGCCGGCGCGCTAGAAGGCTTTCTCGCTACAGTGGCGAAACTTCGAGGGGAGCACGGTGCGAAAAGTTGTGGCCTACGAATTGCTGTCACTCGATGGCGTCGCCGAAGAGCCCGACGCGTTCATCACCGACTTTGACGAGGTGATGCAGGACAACCTCAATGACGTGATCGCCACCCAAGACACCGTTCTCCTCGGGCGTCGGACGTACGAGGAGTGGGCCCGGTACTGGCCCGCGAGTGACATCGAACCGTTTGCCACCTTCATCAACGGCGTGGAGAAGTTCGTCGCGACGTCGACGCCACTTACCCCAGCCTGGTCGAACTCGTCAGAGATCGCCGGAAATTTGGCGACGTTCTTCTCTGATTTGAAGCAGCGCCCTGGCGGGGACATCGGCGTGCACGCGAGCATCACCTTGGTGCACTCGTTGCTCGAACTCGGCGCCATTGACGAGCTTCAACTCGTCGTGGCGCCAGAGCTTCGAATGCATGGGCGCCGACTCTTCGAGAGGGGGCTTCCCACTCGACTCTCCCTCACTGGAAGCTCGGTCTCACCATCGGGCTGTCTCTTGCTCGCCTATCGCGCGCATAACTCCGGGCACCTCTCGGCCACCTGACGGCAACCTCGAGCGCGACTCACGCGACACACCTCGATCCCCCCACGGTAACGTCGATTGGTCGAGGAGTAAGGCAAATAGCCTCACCTCGACCAACGAACGTCTTCCCGTGGTATCTCCTAGACACCGACTAGGGTCAGTGCTTCGGTTGACGCTTCATCGGGGTGAGCCGGATCGTCGATGTTGTGACGACACGGTCTTACCTCCCCTCCACGTCCAGCCACGGAGTGTGTCCCCGCAGAGGTGGGATTACTCTCTTGCGTGCTGGCCCACCTAGCCAGATTGATGGCCGCGTTGAGATCGCGGTCAATGCTGCGGTCACAGACCCCGCAGTGAAACGTCCTGACACCGAGGGGCAGCGTGGCTTTTACCACCCCACACGATGAGCAGGTCTTTGATGAAGCAAAGAATCGATCGGCCTTCACCACTCGTGCGCCGTACCAGGCGGCCTTGTACTCGAGTTGCCGGGTGAACTCACCCCAGGCGGCGTCACTGATGTGCTTGGCCAGCTTGTGGTTCTTTAGCATCCCCCTCACGTTGAGGTCCTCAATGACGATGAGGTCGTAGTTCTTGGTGAGGTGCGTGGTGGTCTCGTGGATCAAGTTCTTACGGGCGTTGGTGATGTCGGCGTGAATGCGTTGCACCTGGAGATTGGCGCGCTTCCACCGGTTCGACGGTGCGACGCCACCGCGGGGTCCCTGACGGCGTGAAGCTCGGCGCTGGGCCCGGGCCAGGCGCTGTTCGTTCTTTTGGTAGTTCCGGGGGTTCGCCACACTGAGCACCCATTCGCCCTGAGGGGTGGCGCCGGTGTAGAGGGTCGAGATACCCACGTCGACACCAATAACCCGTTCGGGGCCGCGAACAACGCGGAGCGTCCGGGTAACCTCGACGCTAAAGGCCAGGTGAAACTGACCGCGGCGTTCTGAGATCGTGACCGAGGTGACGCGGCCGGTGCCACGACTGAGGTGCCGGTGGAGCTTGCGCATTGACTCGTAGGTCTTTATCTCCCCGATGCGGCTCAGTCGTACGTGGTGGGAATCAACGAGCCGGGTCGCGCCACTCGCCAGGGTGAAGGACTCGGCTCGCCCCTTGCGCTTGAACTTCGGGACCCGGGACCGTCCCTGATAGAAGTTGGTGAAGGCGCGGGCGAGGTGGAGTTGGGCGTAGTTGTAGGTTGACGACGAGTTCTCCTGGTACCACGCAGCCACCTCGTGCCGGCGCTCGTACCAGAGTCGTTGGAGGTCGAGTTGGCGAGTACCGAGGTAGTGCTCTTTTGTGACCTCGCGGCCCGCTTCTTTGGCCACGCGAGCTTCTTCCCAGTTGTCCAGCACGAGCCCTAGGAGAAAGTTATGACAGAACCGAGCCGCTCCCGTGTGGCCCGCAAGCAACCGGCGTTGCTCGGGGGTGGGATCGAGCCGGTACGAGAATCCCTGGTGAATCTTGGTCGTTGCCGGCTCGGCCATACGTTCAGTATCGGCACCGGGTGTGACGTATTTGCCGTACTCCTCAACCAACCGACTTTGCCGTGGGGGCCTCGATCTACTCGCTCTTCTCGAGGTACGACCGTGCGATGCGTGTGCCGTGACCGCTCGTTCTACGTGACCCGAGTCGGTCCTGGGCGAGGTGTCTCGGGCGGGAGCCGTGAGAGACTGAAAGCATGCGACGACTTGGGACCCTTGGACTTTCACTTCTCACCGCGGCAAGTTTGGCCGCGGCGGGCAGCGTCAGCGCGTCGGCGGGCACCGTTGCCCCGCTCGTGCCTCCGATAATTCACGAGGACTTCACCCCCCTACCCTGTAACCAGACGACGACGCTTGGCCTAGAGGGTTGTGCGGAACACCAGCTGCTGCGGGCCGATCAGCGAATTGACCGAGAAGTGCGCCTCTTGTTCGGCCTTCTCCACGACAACGCCGCGCGTGGGCGACTCTCCACGGCCCAGCGCACGTGGCTCGCGTATCGTCGGGCCGACTGCCTGAGCCAGTCCGATATCTACGAGGGCGGAACGCAAGCGGCCGTCGAGTTCGGTGCGTGCGCGGTCAGCGCCGACCTCGCGCGAAGCGCGGATCTGCACGGCTTCTACCGAGGCCTCGTCCAGGGTCGTCACGACGCGCCCGCGTTCCCCTAGCGGCGACGAGGACTCAGTTGGAGGGACTCTGGCGGGCCTTGAAAACGACCGCCGAGCGTTCCGGGTGCTCGGGGTCGAGTCGAACCGCAAACGGCACGTCGTCGCCGGGCTCTCCCGAGCCTTCCACGACGATCACGACGTTGTCGTCGTGTCGTCCGTACATGGCCTGGGACAGGCCGAGCATCGCTTGGCCCAACACGACGCCCGGCGTCGACTCAACGACGCGTTTCATGACCTTGGAGATCGCGTCCTCGGGATCCCCGGGGTCTTCGGTGTGGACGATGTCCGTTGCCTTGAGCCACGCCAGCCACTGGTCATCAGTCCACTCATTCGGATCCACCGGCGGCTCAACGTCCATCGAGTTCACAGTACTGGCGCGATCGAACTTTGACTCGGGCGCGACGGGCGCGGCGGCGAGACACCAGTAGGGCCGGTGGGGATCGAACCCACGACCGAGGGATTATGAGTCCCCTGCTCTAACCACTGAGCTACGGCCCTTCGAACTCCGCGCAGCGAACGGTCCCGTGGCTCCCAGAGCAGGACTCGAACCTGCAACCTAGCGATTAACAGTCGCTTGCTCTGCCAATTGAGCTATCTGGGAATGCCCTGAAGCATGGCAACTCTAGCACCACCGAGCTGAACTACTGGCGGTCGAACCACTCCTGAAGACGGGCCGCGTCGGCACTGGCGCGCACCGCGCTGCGACACCTCTCTAGACGCTTGGCGATCCCCTGGCGCGTGATGCCGCGCGCTCGCGCGAGTTCTTCGAGTGACGTCGTGCGAAACGAGTGCTGCCAGAACGCGTCAAAGTCTTCGCCACAAAGGCGTTTGAGCGCACTAATTACCCACGCGGGCGCGTCCGTCGTGGCTGGTGGCTCGTGCAACTCCGTGTCGTCAGTAAACGCCGCGGGCTCGTAGCGCCGCGCCTCGATGTCACGCGACGTGGCCAGAAGTTCACGGGCTCGCGACGCGGAGAGGGAGAGGGCTCGGGCCACCTCAGCCTCGCCGTAGTTTGTCGTGGGGTGCGCTCGGCGCAACTTGTCGAGCGCGAGCACCAAGCGCATCTCCGCGTCGCTGATGCCGGTCTGGGTTTGGATTGCCTGATTCACGAGCTTCACGATCCAGTAGTTCGCGTACGTGGCGAAGCGCACGCCGCGGGCCGGATCGAAGCGCCGTAGCGCGTTGGCCAGTCCCTCAACGCCCGCCGCTTCCAGCTCCTCGTTGCCAAAGCGATATCCGCGTTCGTGAACCCTCGTTCGCACGAGCCCGAGGGTGGCGCGCAGCAGGCGTGACTCGGCCTCTTGGCCGGCGTGGCGCTGCTGGGAGAGTCGGCGCCGCCGGGCGTTGTCCGCGACGCCCCCCTCGAGAAGCAGCGCGCACTCGCGACCTCTCACGATGACGGAATAGAGCTGACGCTCCTCGTCGACGCTCAGTGGCGCCAGAATCTCGAGTCCGCCGACGCGCGAGGTCATCGACGCGAGGCGCCGTGGCGGGCGAGCAGCCACTCGCGCAGGTCAATCTCCGCGCTGACGCCCTCGTCGCCACCCAGAGCGAGAAGTCGCTCCTTGACGTCACGCACCATCGCGTGCCCGTCGTGAGGCGAGAGGTCGCCGCTTCGTAGTTCGCGCTCAATTTCGCGCTGCTCGCGCTGAGCCGCGGCGCGCAGCAACTGTGCGATGACCGCGAAGGCGTCGAGCGCGCTGTAGCTGCGTCCGGGCTGTTCGACCACGATGCGGGCGAGCAGGTCAGCCGCTTCCGTGTCACCGCGCGCGTTGAGTAGGTCGACGGCCGTCGACACCGCGCCCGCGTCGACGAGGCTCTCAAAGACGTCGCGCTGGACGTCGTTATCGAACATGGCGCCGATGAGGCGTCCCTCAACCAGGTGACGTTGGTGCACGAGCAGACGCAGCGCCTCGAGGGCCGGACGCGGCAACGCGTCGCTCGTGCTTGTGGAGCGACTCGCCACCGGCGCGGGCGCCTCGCCGCGTCGCAGGGCTTCGACACCAGCGCGCAGAACGTTGGCCTCGATGCGCAGCCGGTCGGCGACGGACATGATGTACTGGTCCCGCACGAGCTCGTTGGGGTGCTCGGCAATTACCGCCATCGCCGCGTCCGCCGCCCGGGCTCGCCCCTCGGCGGTCGCGAGGGGCGCCGCGTCGAGGACGCGTTCGAGGCGAAAAGCGAGGAATGGAAGGGCGTGGGCGACCGCGTCGCGCAACGCCTCGGGATCCTTTCGCGCGAGATCAGCGGGGTCGCTGCCCCGAGGCAGGCGAGCCACGAAGACGTCGACTTCGTGCTGCTTTTCCCACTGGTAGACCGACGCGGCCGCGCTCTGGCCCGCGGTGTCGGCGTCGTAGGCGAGCACGATGCGCGACGCGAAGTTCTTCATCGTGCGAAAGTGGTCCTCGCCGAGGGCGGTGCCGCACGTGGCGACGGCGCGCTCCAGGCCCGCACCGAAGAACGCGATGACGTCGGTGTAGCCCTCGCACACGATGATCTCGCCCGAGCGAATGATGTCGTCCTTGGCCCAGTTCAGCCCGTAGAGAATCCGCCGTTTGGAGTAGATCGTGGTCTCGGGCGAGTTCTTGTACTTCGCCTCGTGGCGCTCGGGGTCGGCGCCGGGGCCCGGTGGCAGAATGCGTCCGCCGAGGGCCACCGCCTTGCCCGAGGAGTCGTAGATGGGAAAGATGATCCGCGCGCGCAGAGCGTCCTGGCGCCGGTCTCGCTTATTAACAAAGCCCAGCCCCGTTCCGAGGAGTTGGCGCTCGTTGAGATTGAGCGTCTTGGTCAGGGCGTCCCACTCGTCGGGGGCCCATCCGAGCTGGAAACGTCGAGCGACATCACCGTCAATGCCACGACTGCGCAGGTAGTCACGCGCGGCTCTCGCGTCGGGAGACGTCAGCAGCCGCTCGTGATACCACGCCACGGCGCGCTCCATGGTGGCGAGAAGTTCTTGTCGCTCGCGACGGGCTTTGGTGGCGCTGGCGTCCTCGTGCAGCTCGACGCCGGCGCGCTCGGCCAACTGGCGCACCGCGTCCACGAAGTCGAGGTGCGAGATCTCACGCACGAACGTGATGGCGTCGCCCGACGCGCGACAGCCAAAGCAGTAGTACCGGCCCTCTTCGGCGTTGACCGAGAATGACGGGGTCTTCTCTCCGTGGAAGGGACACAACCCACTCCATCGTCGGCCCGACTTCTTGAGCGCCACGTGCTCAGAGATCAGGGCGACGATGTCGGTGGCGGCACGGACCTGTGCAATGTCATCGTCCGAAATCGCCATGCACGTAACGTACCGCCTGAACTTGTCCGTGACCCACGAGCGGCTCTCTAAGATGCGACCATGTCTGAATTTGCCGTGGAGGCCGTCAACGTCGTGCGAACGTTCTCCGACAATGAGGTCCGCGCGCTCGATGGGGTCACCTTGCGCGTGCCGCGCGGGGAGGTCTTCGGCCTGCTCGGCCCCAACGGCTCGGGCAAGACGACCATGATTCGCATTCTCTCGACGATTTTGACGCCCACCTCCGGAGAGGTCACCGTTAACGGTTTTGACGTCGTGGGCGACCCCCAACGAGTGCGCGAGAGCATCGGCCTCGCGGGCCAGTTCGCCACGGTGGACGAGAATCTCACGGGTTTCGAAAACATCCGCATGATTGGGCGCCTCAACCATCTCAGCAAGTCGGTGGCCACCCAGCGGGCTCGCTCCCTGCTCGACGAGTTCGGTCTCGCCGACGCTGGTGATCGCTCCGTCAAGACCTACTCCGGCGGCATGCGTCGCCGCCTCGACCTCGCGGCCGCGCTCGTCGCCGAGCCTCCCCTGCTCTTTCTCGACGAGCCCACGACGGGTCTCGATCCCCAGAGTCGACAGGACCTGTGGGGCATTATCGAAGCGCTCGTCCAAAGAGGGGTGACGGTGCTGTTGACCACCCAGTACCTCGAAGAGGCCGATCGCCTCGCGCGCCAGCTCGTCGTCCTCGACCACGGACGCGTGATCGCCGAGGGCACCTCCCAGGAACTCAAGACCCGCCTGGGCAACACGGTGCTCGAACTGCGCTTCGCTTCATTCGAGAACGCGTCGAGCGCACGCGCACTGCTCGAAGGTCTCAGTTCCGCGCCCGCCCACGTCGAGGGCACGGTGATTGAGCTCACGGTCGATGACGGTCCCGGCGTCGCCGCGGAAGCGCTTCGACGCCTCGACCTCGCTCAGCTCGAGGTCGTCGGTCTGACGTTGCGCGAGCCGAGTCTCGACGACGTGTTCTTGACTCTCACGGGCCATCGCGTCGAGGGCGACAACTCGAGCGAGACCCCCGGTCGAAAGGCGAGGTCGTGACACGCCCCAATCCCCTTCGTTGGGCCGTGAACGACTCACTCGTCATGGCCCAACGCAATCTCCTCGCGATCGTGCGCATCCCCACGGCGCTCGTCTTTCTCCTGGTTCAGCCCGTCATGTTCGTGCTGCTCTTTCGTTACGTCTTCGGGGGAGCCATTCCGGTCAAGGGGGTGGACTACGTCAACTACCTCCTGCCGGGCATCCTCGTGCAAACGACGATCTTCGGCGCGATCGGCACCGCGATCGGACTCGCCGAGGACTTGCAGCGCGGCCTCATCGAGCGATTTCGTGCCCTACCCATGTCGCGCATGGCCGTGCTCGCGGGCCGTACCCTCTCGGACTTCGTGCGCAACATCGTGGTGGTGATCGTCATCTCCCTGGTGGGATTCGCGGTCGGCTTTCGTCCGACGGGTGGGGTCGTCAACTACTTGCTCGCGTGCCTTCTCATGCTCTTCTTCGCCTACTGCCTCTCGTGGGGCTTCGCCTTCGTGGGCCTCGCCGCGCCGAACTCCGAGACGGCCCAGGCGATGACGTTTCCTCTCATCTTTCCCCTCACCTTCGCCTCGGCCATCTTCGTGCCCCTCGCGAGCATGCCCTCGTGGCTCCAGGTCTTCGCTCGCAACCAACCCGTCTCCCAGGCCGCCGAAGCCGTGCGCGGACTGATGCTCGGCACGCCACACGGCAACGCCACGTGGCTCGCCCTCCTGTGGGCCCTCGGGGCCGTCATCGTGCTCGCGCCCCTCGCCACGTCGGCCTTTCGACGCGTGCGCTAGTGGCCCCTCTCTCCGCTCCCGAACTCGAAGCGATCCTCGAGAGCGCCTTTCCTGGCAACGAGGTGCCGCGGGTGGAGTCCGTCGTCGGCGACGAGGTCCTGTGCAGTCTGTCAGTCTCGGCGCGTCACGGTCGCCCCGGTGGCACGCTCTCCGGGCCGGTGATGATGATGCTCGCCGACACCACCGCCTGGATGGCCATCCTCGCCCAAGTGGGTGAAGTACTCCTCGCGGTCACCACCAGCCTGCACATCGACTTCCTGCGCAAGCCCGACCTTGAGAACGATCTCATGGCGCGTGGTCGCCTCCTCAAGTTGGGGCGCAAGCTCGCCGTCGTCGACGTGGAACTCTTCTCACGTGGCCACCAGCCCCTGGTCGCCAAGGCCCAGGTCACGTACTCGCTGCCCACGAGTCACGACGCGGCAAGCGACCGTTAACCTTCCCTCGCCGAGGAGGGCCATGACCGAGACGCGACCACTCACCCGGGCCCTGACGTTCTTGATGGCCGTGGCGGTCGGCGTGATGGTCGCCAACCTCTACTACCTACAGCCCGTGTTGCACCAGATTCGCGACGAGTTTCACATCGGCGCGGCGACCGCGTCGCTGCTCGTCGTACTCACTCAGGCGGGCTACGCGCTGGGCCTCGCCCTCGTGGTGCCCCTCGGCGATCTT
>JAJYAC010000064.1 GCA_021779735.1 Actinomycetes bacterium | reverse complement strand
GACAACGAACGAGTAGAGAGCGATCTCGCCGAGCATGAAGGACCAGTGGTCGGGGAAGATCTTGTCCAAGAAGGTGCGCCCGCCCTTGGCCACCCCCAACCGGTCGTCGAGCTCGTTGAGTGCGTGGCCGACCTTGCCGTAGGGTCCCGCGGCGGCCTGCTTGGCGCGCTTGGTGTTGATGACCTCGGAACTCATGAACGCTCCCAAAATCCAGGGCCGACCGGCTGGCCGTAATCCTTCTGTGCACGTATGTAGCCGTCAGCGTCGATATAGAGCGGCAGCTGGGGCAGCGGTCGTGGCGCGGGGCCGAAATTGGGCACCGCGCCGTTGGTCGCGTTGAACATCGACTGGTGACATGGACACACGAGCAACTGGAGTTGCTGCTCGTAGAGTCCGACCGGGCACCCGAGGTGCGTGCAGAGCTTGGAGTACGCAATGTAGCCCGCCGGGCCCCACGACTCACGTCCCTTTTGGGTCGTGAAGTCCTGGTTGGAGATTCGAATCAGCACCGTCTGGTCAACGGCCTGGCCGTTGTCGGTGTCCTGGAATCCCTCGGGATAGACCGTGACGATCGAGCCCACCGCGAGGTCACCCTTGTGCACGCGTCGCCCCGTGATGTCAACGGCGAAACTCCCGGGTCGCCAATCGGTGTGGAACAAGGTGGACTTGGGCAACGGACCGAGACTTCGAATGAGCGGGAAGATCGCGACCACGCCGAAGATTCCGAGCCCACCGCCGAGCAGGCCGCCGAGCATCTTTCGTCGCTTGATGACCGTGCCACCACGCTCAACGATTGCGGCCGCGAACGCGTTGCGGTCGCTCTCTGAGTTGGCCAGCGTGTGACGCTCCTCGACGAACGGGCCCCTCGGCATGAGGTACTTGCCCCACGCGACCAGACCGACGCCGAGAAAAAAGAGGCCGCCACCCATCGTCGCGCCCAACGTCCAGGGCTTCGCATTCACCCAGTAACACGCTCCGAAACCGATGACCAGGATGATGCCAACGAGAAAGCACATGGCGATGACGCGCTCGACCAGTTGGGGGTTGCGCGCCGCCGGCTGCAGGTGCGGATCATTGGCCGCCAGTCCGCTCAACGCCACGGGCGTGCGGGATTCGTCGTGTTCGCTCACTGGCGCTCTCCTACCCAGAATCCGACGAGGGCCAAAATGCCCACGCCAAGTAACAGTCCAACGAAACCCTCGGCCACTGGCCCGAGGCCGCCCAGTCCGAGACCACCGATGTTCTGGGGGTGCTGGATCTCGGTGGTGACGTACTTCACGATGTCACGGACCTGGAAGTCGCTCAGGTTGCCGGTGAATCGGGGCATGTTGCCGGGGCCGGTGCGAATCGCCTCGACGACCTGGTACGCGGGGATGTTGCGCAGCGATGGTGCGTAGGTACCCTGGGCCAGGGCGTCGCCGTCACCTTCAATGGTGTGACACGCGGCGCAGTTCAACGCGAACAGCGCGGCGCCATCTGAGACGTTGGCGTTCTTCAAGTTCGGTGTGGGGATGTCGGGGTAACTCGGCGACAACGAGTTCACCCACGCCGCGATGGCCACTGCTTGTTTCGAGCTGAGACGCGGCGGGCGGCGCTTGGCCTGGATCGCGCGGGGATCGGCTGCGGGCATGCGACCAGACTCGATCCAGAAGTCGATCGTCGCGGGTCCGAGTCCCACCAGGTTCGGGTAAGCGCCCGACGTGCCGTTCGCGGGTACGCCGTTGGCCTCGGTACCGTGACACGACGCGCAGTTCTGCAAGAACAATGCTTGGCCGAGCGACGCGAGCTTGGGCGACGGCGCGTTGTACGTGATCGCACTGTTGCCGTAACTGATGACCACGCCCGACGAGTTGGTCGTGACGTTGGTCGAGTTGGGCGTGCCGGCGTTCTTTCGCGTGGTCTGGTAGACAACGCGACCTTGCGCGCCGGCGCCCGCGACGAAGAACGTCAACGGCGCCGCGAGCAACAACCCCGCGATTGTGAGCATTCCCACGCGCTTCAAAGAGGTAGTAATCACGCTGCCCTACTTCAACAAGAAGAGGGCCGAGTAGAGCCCAATCCAAACGACATCGACGAAGTGCCAGTAGTAACTCACGCCCTGGAAGGTCGAGAGTTCACCGGGGTCACCTTCACTCCCTCGCATGCGAAAGAGCAGGAGCAACATCGCCATAAGACCCAAGAAGACGTGGAGTCCGTGGATACCTGTGGTGATGAAGAAGACCGAGCCGAAAGAGTTGGTGTACCAACGAGTCGTGAGGTGGATCCATTCGTACGCCTGGTTCATGACGAACAAGGTGCCCATGACGATGGTGATGATGACCCAGCGTCGAGCTTCCGCACGACGACGGTGCTCGATGAGCCACACGGCGTACTGCATGGTGAACGACGACGCGACGAGGATGATGGTGAAAATACCCGATTGCAGCACGTCGAGCTTGGTGCCGACGGGGGGCCACGCCGCCAGATGTGCACGGATGGTAAACAAAGCGGCGAAGAGTCCCGAGAAGAACATCAACTCGCTACCGAGCCAAATCATCACGCCAATGGCCAGCATCGGAGGACGATCGTGGACGATCTTCTCTTGCTTCGCCAGGCTATTGAGGGGAATCGCCTGACTCACGCCTACATTTCTAGCGGATATCACCTACCCGCTGCGAACACCCCCTGAGAACTCTTACAGCAGAGTGTCGGGCAGTGGTCCGCATGCGAGTATGGCGAGACGGCGCGTCGGACGGGTCATCGCGACATAGAGCGTGCGCAGCCCTCGCGGCGTACTGGTCATCGAGTCTTCCGCACCACGACTGGCGATCTGACCAGGTTCGACCACGAGCGTCGCGTCGAATTCGAGTCCGTTCGCGGCTTCAGCGGCGAGCACCACGAGGTCGGCGCCGAGACCGCGAGATTCCTGCTCGCGCGGGTCAACCGCGTCCAGACCCTGACTCGTGAGCACCGCGATCACTTCGTCGACGCGCCGCGCGGTCACGATGACCGCCACGCGACCCGGTCGCACGGCCTCCACCTCTCGACGCGTCGCCGCGACCAGGGCGTCGGCGAAACGCTCGGGCGCGACCACTTCCACGATCGGGGTGAAACCTGCGCGACGAACGGGACGAGGCGGCTCGAGCCCGGGTGTCGCCGCGAGCAGGGTCGGTGCCGCGAAGTTCAACACCTCTTCGGGGGTGCGGTAGCTCACCGTGAGATCGACCCGCGTCGGCAGACGGCGAGGCGCTAAGACATCGAGCAGCGCATTCCACGACGCCGACGACGAGATGGTCGTCGCTTGACCCATGTCGCCGACGATCGTCATCGAACCCGTGAGGTCGCGACGCTTCAAGACGCGCAGTTCCATCGGGGAGAGGTCTTGCGCTTCGTCAACGACGATGTGCCCGTAGGTCACGAACTCCGCCTCGTCGAGCTCGGTGCTCTGAACCGGCGCGAGTCGCTGCGCCTCGCGAAGCGCGGCCGCGCGCGTGTCGCCCTGGTAGGAGTCGAGGTCGACGCCATCGAGGATCCCCGCGTCGCCGAGCTTGACCGGAGGGCGCGGGCGCTTACGCGGGCCGAGCAGGACGCGGGCCTCGTCGATCAGCGCGGCATCAGCTTTGGTCCACTCGATCTCTTCGAGGGACGATGAGCGCTTTCGCGCCAACAACTCGAGTTCGTTGTCGCTCAAGATGTCCTTGCCCGCGGCGCGCAGCAATGCGGGCGCACCGAAGAGGTCATGAAGGAGCTCTTGTCCCGAGAGTCGAGGCCAAATGCGCTGCAGCGCTTCTTTGAATTCCTTGGTCGACCTGATCAGTTCCGCGAGGTCGTTGACCCCACTCACGTCCTCGCTCGCGTCACGCACGAAGCGTTGGTGGTACTCCTGGGCCAGTCGGTTCGCCAATTCACGACCCACCGCCGAACGACGCTGGTTGTGATTGCCCGGTCGACGCCTCGCTCGCTCGACCGCCTCGTGGGTGTAGCGCGCCTTCAACACGATGATCGCTCGCCCCACGGGGATGCGCACGTCCTCGCGCAACGGTCGCTGACGGGTGCGAAGGGCGCGCGCGATGAGACTCACCATGCGCAGATCACCCTTCAGCTGGTCGACCTCTTCGGTGTCGGTGCCGCGGATCTCGACGTTGGTCACCAGCCCCGAGATCGTGGACAACGTGACACCCGACTCGCCGAGTGACGGCAGCACGTTTTCGATGTAGTTCAAGAACAGGGGATTCGGCCCGACGACGAGGACGCCTTGACGCTCGAGCGTCGCACGATACGTGAAGAGCAAGTACGCGGCGCGGTGCAGCGCCACGGCGGTCTTTCCGGTACCGGGTCCACCCTGGACGAGCAGCACGCCCGCGAGGGGGCTACGGATAATACGGTCCTGCTCGCCTTGGATCGTGGCGACGATGTCGCCCATGCGCCCGGTGCGAGCGCGACCGAGGGCCGCGAGCAATGCCCCAGGACCACCGAGGGCCATGCCACCCTCGACCAGCCCCTCCGCGGTGGCGGCGCGAACCTCGTCTTCGGGCAAGAGCAGCTCACCGTGCTCATCGGCGAAGTATTCGTCCTCGACACTTTGCACCTGATTGGCTCGAATGGCCACGTGCCGGCGTCTCGAGAGCCCGAGGGATTCGACCCCCGTGGCCCGATAGAACGCTTCAGCGACCGGCGCGCGCCAGTCCACCACCAAGGGATTGAGCTGCTCGTCGGAGACGGCGAGACGTCCAACGTGGTAGACGTCGGCCACCCCGCGCTCGTCGGGCACGTAGTCAATGCGGCCAAAGAACAGGGGCTGATCGCCAATGGCGAGCTGGTCGAGTCGGTGCAGGGCGGTGCCCATCACCACGTCGCGCTCAACCAGGTCCCCGGCACCGCGCATGTTCGCCACCGCCGCGCTGTCGCGTAGCGAGCGGGCCTCGTCGCGCATGTGATCGAGTGCGACTAACGCATGCTCGAGGAACATCTGTTCCTCGGCGACCTCGCGTTCGTGTGCCATCTCGACCTCTTCTCCGCCCATAAATAGGGTTTGACAAGTCTAGAGGAACACGGTGGGCACCTGTTCGAGGTGCTCTCTCGCGCACTCCCCTAGATTGAATGCGTCAAAGGAGCGAAGTGAACGACCCAGTCTTCCTACAGGCGTGCCGCGGCGAGCAGGTGTCGCACGTGCCGGTGTGGTTCATGCGCCAGGCCGGCCGCTCGCTGCCTGAATACCGGGCGCTACGCGGTAGCGGATCGATACTTGAGGCGATCAGCGACCCCGCGCTCGCGAGCGAGATCACCCTGCAGCCCGTGCGACGCTACGGCGTCGACGCGGCCATCCTGTTCTCGGACATCGTCGTGCCCTATCACGCCATTGGCTTTGGGGTGGACGTCGTGCCCGGGCGCGGCCCGGTCATCGCCGCACCGTTTCAAAGCGCCGACGACCTGGCGCGACTTCGCGACCTCGAACTAGCCGACATCACCCACGTCACCGAGACCGTGACGCTCGCGGTGAAGGAACTGGCCGCGACCAACACGCCGCTCATCGGATTCGCGGGCGCGCCTTTCACGGTCGCGAGCTACCTCGTCGAAGGGGCGCCCACGCGCGACTTCGCGGTGATCAAGAGTCTGATGCACCAGGACCCCGTGCTCTTCCAGCTGCTGCTCGACCGCTTGGTCGAGATCACCGTCACCTTCCTTCGCGCCCAGGTCGCCCACGGCGCGCGCGCCCTGCAACTCTTTGATTCCTGGGCGGGCTCGTTGACGCGCGACGAATACCAGCGCTTCGCGCTACCCGCGACGCGACGGGTCTTTGACGCCGTGGCGGACCTCGGCGTGCCCACCATCCTCTTCGGCGTCGGCACGGGTGAACTGCTCGACCTGATGAGCAGCGCCGGCAGCACGGTGATGGGCATTGACTGGCAC
>JAJYAC010000022.1 GCA_021779735.1 Actinomycetes bacterium | reverse complement strand
CCCCACTGACCGTTTTCTACTTCCTCTCGATCGGCGTCGGCAAGCTGTTGCACAAGTGAGCGAGTCCTACCGCCACCGCTTCACCCACACGCTCGGCTTTGGGTTGGATGACTTTCAAATCGAGGCCCTGGACGCGGTCGATCGGGAAGTGAACGTGTTGGTGAGCGCCCCCACCGGCTCGGGTAAGACTCTGATCGCCAACTACGCGATTGGACGAGTCATCAACGCCGGCCAGCGCGCCTTCTACACGACCCCTCTCAAGGCGCTCTCGAACCAGAAGTACGGCGAGCTCTCTCGCCTCTACGGCAGCTCGCGGGTGGGGCTTCTCACGGGAGACACGTCGATCAACCGCGACGCGGATGTCGTCGTCATGACCACCGAAGTCCTGCGCAACATGCTCCTGTCCGACGTCGACCGTCTGGTGAGTCTGGGCCTGGTCGTGCTCGATGAGGTGCATTACCTCCAGGACCCTTTTCGCGGAGGCGTGTGGGAAGAAGTCCTCATCTTGACCCCGCCCCGCGTGCAGTTCGTCGCGCTCTCGGCCACCGTGGGCAACGCCACGTTTCTGGGGGAGTGGTTCGTCTCGGTGCGCGGTGAGACGAGCGTCATCGTCGAACGTGAACGGCCCATCACGCTGCACAATCACGTGGCGGTCGTACGCCGCGGTCAGAGCGACACGGAGATCCTCGACCTTCTCGACGGCGACCGACCCTCCGACGAGGCCCGACGCATCGACAACCTCATGAAGTCCACCCGTAAGTTCCGTCGTGGACCGCAGTGGAAAAACAGTCGATCGAGCTCGCCGCCGGCCCCCTTTCGCGCCCCGCGGCGCTCTGAACTGCTGCGCGCGCTCGAGCACGAGGACCTGTTGCCGGTCATCGTCTTCATTTTTTCGCGAGCCGCCTGCGACGACGCCGTGCACCAGTGTCGCCGCGACGGTCTGAACTTCACCTCGAGCGAGGAGAAGCGCGTTATTACGCGCATCGCCGAGGAGCGTTTGGTGGACTTCAGTGACGACGACCTCGCGGCGCTCGACTTCACGGACTTCCTCGACAGCCTCGTGCGCGGCCTCGCCGCCCACCACGCGGGCATGGTGCCGGCCTTTCGTGAAATCGTCGAGGCCTGCTTTGAACACAACCTGCTGGCCGTCGTCTTCGCCACCGAAACGTTGGCGCTCGGGGTGAACATGCCGGCGCGCTCGGTGGCTCTCGAGCGCTTCACGAAGTACTCCGACGCGGGTAAGAAGTTCCTCACGAGTGGCGAGTACGCGCAGATGACCGGACGGGCCGGTCGACGGGGCCTTGACGAGGAGGGCCACGCCATCGTGTGCTTCGCCACCGAGGTCGCCCTCCACGACGTGGCGCGCGTCGCCCTCGCCACACCGTCGGATCTGCACTCCTCGTTTCGCCCGGCGTACAACCTCACGGCCAATCTCATCAACCACTTCGACTACGAGACGGGCCTTGACGTCGTGCGCCGTTCCTTCGCCCAGTTCGAAAGCGACCACCGTCCTCGTCCGGGACGTTCGTTGGTCGAGCAACTCCTCGCGCGCCACCGCGTCCTCGAGCGCCTCGGCTACGCCAACGCCTGGACACTCAGCGAACGAGGGCAACTGCTGCGCTCGCTCTATCACGAGAGCGATCTACTGATCGTCGAATCGATCAGCGCCGGCGTACTCGACGAGCTCGAACCCGCGGAGTTGGCCGGCGTGCTGTCGGCCTTCGTCTTTGAGTCGAAGCGCTCGGCCAAGCCCACCCACGCGGGCCGCCAGGTGCCGGTAAAGCGCAAGCGGGGCATCAACGACCGTCTCGGGCCCCAGCGGCGCGACGTCATCGCCGAGCGCCTCGGCGAGATCACCATCGAGGCGGCGACCCTCGCGCGCCTCGAGGACGAGTTCTCGGTTCCCCACACGCGCGAGCCCGACGGGCGCTTTTCGACCATCATCGCCGCCTGGGCCCGCGGGGCGAGCCTGGGCACCGTCCTCGACCTGGCCGACGTGGAGCTGGGCCAAACCTCGCCCGGGGACTTCGTGCGCCACGCCAAGCAGGTGGCGGACCTCTGTGAGCAGGTGACTCGCCTCTCGCCGCGCTACGGCGTCGTCGGCGTCGCTCGCGAGGCGCGAGAGGCCATCATGCGCAGTGTCGTGGCGGGTAGTTTCAGCGTCCACCCGATGGCCTAGATCGCGCTCTAGTCTCGAGTACCCATGCATCCCTACGTCGCCGAAGAGTTCACCGACGCCGAGCAGTCGGTCCTGCGACGGTACTTCACGAACCTCGAGGGACCGGTATTCGCCCTGGTCAACCTGCCCGAGGTCGTGAAGGGCGCCCTGTTCGCGCGCTACTCACGATCCTCGAAGAGCCTACGACGGCTCTTCCTCGACGAGTTCGCCGGCGACCTCGATCTCAGTGGCGACGTGACCGTGGACGCCACGACGGGACTGGACCGGGCCGATGAGCTCTACCAGCGAATCTTCTTCGAGTACGGAGACGATTCGGTCGCCCAGCTCGGCGGCGTGCACCTGGCCTGTGAGCAGGCGAGCAACGTCTTGACCAAGGTGCTCGAGCGGGGCCGACTGGCGAGCTACCTCGAACAGTCCACTCGCTACCTGGGCTACGACAAGCGCCTCGTGAACGGCCACTATCGCTTCTACCGAGACTCCCAGCTGCTCGAGTCGCGCTACGGGGCGCGCTACGTGGGCGAGATGGACCGGATGTTCGACACCTACGGCGAGTTGCTCAAGACGCTCACGGAGTGGCTCACGAAGCGCTTCCCCAAGACGCCCGAGGACACCGACTTCGTCTACCGCCAGGCCATTCGCGCCAAGGCCCTCGACGCCGTGCGCGGACTCTTGCCGGCGAGCGCGCTGTCGAATCTGGGGATCTACGCCTCGGGTCAGGCCTACGAGGCGCTCCTGCTGCGCATGCGCGCCCACCCCCTGGAGGAGGTGCGCGACTACGCCGAGCTGATGTACGACGAGCTCGTCAAGGTCATCCCGTCCTTTCTCAAGCGCCTCAACGTCGCCGAACGCGGGGGAGCGTGGACGACCTACCTGCGCGAGACGCGCGCCGCGACCTCAGAGCTCGTCGCCCGATGGGAACAGTTGCAACCACCCGAGACCGGAGACCACGTGCGCCTCGTGGGCTTTGACCCCGAGGGCGAGACACGCGTGCTCGAGGCGATTGTCTTTGAGACCTCGACGCTCTCGAACGAGGCGTCGTGTCGCCTCGTCAGCCAACTCGACGGGGCCGCACGACGCGAACTTCTCGCGACCTACGTGGGCTCGCGCGCGAACCGTCGCCACCGGCCGGGTCGCGCCTTCGAGCGCACCGACTACCGCTTCGAACTCGTGACCGACTACGGGGCGTTTCGCGACCTCCAGCGTCACCGCCTCCTCACCGTTGACTGGCAGCCACTCACGGTCGACTTGGGCTACGACGTGCCCGACATCGTGGTGGAGTCGGGACTCGCGCCTCGCTACGAGGAGTCCCTCGCGCGATCGGGCGAGCTCTACCACGACCTCGCCGACGACTTCCCCGAGGTAGCCCAGTACGCGGTGGCCCTCGCGTACCGGATTCGCTACGTGATGCAGATGAACGCTCGCGAGGCAATGCACCTCATTGAGCTACGTTCCAGCCCCCAGGGGCACCCCAATTACCGCCGCGTCGCCCACCGGATGCAGGAACTGATCGCCCGCGTCGCGGGCCACGAGAACCTGGCGAGCGCGATGGCCTTCGTGGACCACGCCGACACCGATCTCGAACGACTCGAGGCCGAGCGCCAGGCCGAGCGGCGACGTCACAATTCCTGAGTTTCACTTAAATTTTGCCCATCCGGGCCCAAATGCAACATGAACCACTCAAAAGGTTCTACACTGCCTGCGCCAGATAGAAGGGTAGTTATGTCTAGCAACAGCGACGCAGACGAAGTATTTGACGAGGAAGAACTAGCCGAGGGCTTCGACGAGGAAATCGTCGGCGCCGAGATCGATGACGCCGAGGGGGTTGACGTCGAAGATCTCGTCGACGACGAGGACGAGGACGTCGCCATTGAACTCGATGAGGACGAAACGCCCGCAGAAGCGGTCATCGTCGACGACGAGGACATCGCCGATGACGCCGACGTCGAGTTGGCCCTCGACGAGGTACTCGCCGAAACTATCCGCCGAACGACAACGCCCGAAGACGACGACGACCTCGTGGGAGAAGTCGACCCCACCGCCGAGCTCGTCGAGGCCATCTTGCCCAAGCAAGACGACGAATTCCGTTGCGCGTCGTGTCGACTACTCAAGAAGACGAGTCAGTTGGCCGACGGATCGAAGATGCTCTGTCGCGACTGCGTCTGATCGGCCGCTCGGGTGGCCCTGCGACTGGAGCGCGTCACGACACCGACCTCCGAGGTCGTGGCGCTCTGGAGCGAGGTCACTGAGGGCTCCGTGAGCCTGCGTGGCGCCTCGGTCGTGCTGGAGGGACTGAGCAACCTCGACGCGTTGTGCGAGCGAGGCTGCGTGTGGCTGGGCTCTGAGGAGGTTGGGGTGTCACTGGCCGTAGTCGAAGAGCGCGTCATCAAGATCCTCTTCGTGACCCCCGAGCGCCGCGGTAGGGGAGTGGGGCGCGCCACGCTGGGAATGCTTCTCGACGAGGCGTCTGCCGTGGATGCGTGGGCGCTACCCGGAGACCGAGCGAGCAAGTCGCTCTATGAGTCCATTGGCTGGCGCGCGCGGCTGCTTACGATGCGGGGCGACTAGCCGGACGACGCACGGGGCGTGTCGGCGGCGGCGGCGGCGGCACCTTCATGCCCAACAACTTCGCCAGTTCGGGAATGGCGCCGGCGCTCTTGATCGCGAGGGCGTGGCACTGCTCGTTCTCGGGAATCCCGTGGGGCTTGACGTTGCGACGAATCGACGTCTCCACGGCCAGGTTCACGATCTCCTGCCAGCGCGCCGGGTCCTGATCCACGGTCAGGGCGTCAGAGACGATGCCCACCACGCGTACCGCCATCTCAGCGCCGACGCGCGTCGACATGTCCGGGGGACGGGCCACGAGGCGCAGTGCCTCCTCGACGTTCGAGGCAACGACGGCCGCCTCGAGTCGCTCGTTCCACTGCGTGCGCAGCAACTCGAGGCGCGCCGTGAGAGCCGCCTGGAGCTCCTTGAGCTGCGCGCGTGACTCTTCGTCGAGCGACACCGTCTTGGCTGAAGTCACCACGGCGCGCAGGTCGCGCAGACGTAGCTCACGTCCGGCTCCGATCGCCCCCGCCGCGCGGTCTTTCCACATGGCGAGCGTGGTGCGGCCCAGAAGATCCTCAGCGATGCGATCGATGGTCACGGGGTCAACCGTGGGGCGACCCTGGGCCGTGGCGTTCTTGTTCTGCTCGGCGACGGCCGTGCGCACCGCGGGCATCCCACCGCGCAGCAACTGCTCGGCCACGGGGAGCTGTTCGGGCGAGAGGGTCGCGAGCAGCGCGTTGCGGTGCGTCGTCGTGACCGGGGGCGCGACGGGACCCGTCGGGCGCTCCCGGCGGGCGCCACCACGAACGGGGCGTTCTGCGCGCGGAGCACCGCGCTCGGCTCGGGGTGCGCCGGCGCGCTCGGGACGCGGAGAGGCGGACCGCTCAGGTCGCGGCGACGAGGAGCGCTCGGGACGTGCGGCGCCCTCGCGACGGGGCCGCTCGCGCGTCTCGCCCTCGGAGCGGGGGCCCGAGCGATGTCCGTCGCGGCTGGCGCCACGCGTGCCCTCGCGCGCCCCGTCACGTCGCGGTCCGCGGCCCTTAGGGGCGTAGGTGACGACGACATCTGGCCCGGTCTTGGCCGAGGGGATCAGTTCGACGCGCTCGTTGCGCGGGTCGACGGGCGACGCGGTCTTAGGCGCCATCACCGCGAGCACTTCCATGCCCTCCATGAACTGTTCGACATCCGCGCGGTAGACGTTACCTACCACCGCGCCACCGGGCACGAGGTTGACGTTGACAACGCCCTTGGGCAACTTCGCTCCGGCTGCGCGCCAAGTGGCGACGTCGCCCTGCAGACTGGTGATTTCGATCTCAATGCGACGAGACATAGGGTTCCAATCTAGTCGCTCCGCTAGCGCCAAATATTTCTTCCACTATTAGAGGATTTTTAGGTGGGCGCCGTAGCATGAACGTCGTGAGTGACTTTCCGACGCCCCCCGCAGACGATTCAAGCACCGCCGAGAACCAGGACGCGCCCGCGGTTCGAGAGTTCGAATCACCCGCCACGACCTTCGAGGGCGCCGGCGCCGCGCCCGAGACGCCCCTGGGCGCTGAGTCCTCCCGCGACAGTCTCGACGACGCTCCGACCTCTCACTTTGGCGACGACGTCACCGACGTCGCGGCACCCGCACCCGAGTCCGAACTGAGCGCCATGGCCCTCGCCTCTCAGGGGCGAGCACGCACTCCGTGGTCAACGCGGATCTCGCTGCTGCTCGTCGCGGCGCTCGTGGGCGGGCTCGCGGGCCACTTCGCGGCGCCGTCGTCGAGCGCCAATAACGTCACCATCAATTCGTCGAACGCTCCCGCGACCGGCGCCGTCTTGCCCAGCGGCTTGACCATTCCCACACTCGTCGACCGGGTTCTGCCCTCGGTGGTCTCCATTGACGTCAAGGGCCAGGGCAGCGAAGACCAGGGGACCGGCATGATCGTCTCCGCCAACGGCCTCGTCGTTACCAACAATCACGTGATCGCGGCCGCCGCCTCCGGTGGCACCATCACGGTGACGCGCTCGGGCTCGACCAAGAGCCTTCCGGCGACTCTCGTGGGCACGAACCCGATGAACGACGTCGCACTCATTCGCATCAACGGCGCCTCCGGCCTGCCGGCCGTCACCTTTGGTAGCTCGAACTCCCTCGTCGTGGGTGACGCGGTGGTGGCGATTGGCAACGCCCTCGGTCTCGCCGCGGGCACTCCCACAGTCACCCAGGGCATCGTTTCAGCCCTCGGTCGCACGGTGACAGCGGGTTCGGGCTCGAGCTCAGAGACGCTGAGCAACATGATTCAAACAGACGCGGCGATCAACCCGGGCAATTCGGGCGGGCCGCTGCTCGACGCGCACGGCAACGTGATTGGCATGAACACCGCCGTCGCCGGAACTCTGCCTGATGGCACGAGCGCCCAGAACATCGGGTTCGCGATTCCCGTCGCCACGATCAAGTCACTCTTCAAGTCACTCCTCGCCGGCGAGAGTGTCGTCACGCACGGGGCCTTCATCGGCGTCGAGATCATGTCGATGAGTCCCTCGCTCCAGCTGCAGTACGGCTTCAGCGTGAACAGCGGCGCCGTGGTGATGAGCGTCATCCCCAACACGGGCGCCGCCAGGGCCGGCATCAAGCAAGGTGACGTCATCGTCGGCGTGAACAACACGACGATCAATAGTGCCCAGGACATCACGAGCGTGCTGTCGTCGCTGCATCCGGGTGACACGATCCACGTCAAGATCGTGCGTGGCACCAAGCACCTCAGCCTCGACGTCGTACTCGGCACGCAGCCTCACTAGGGCAACGCCCTAAGCGTCGAAGTCCACGAGTACCGCCGCGCCCGTCACGCGGTCGTGGGCGAGGTCGGCCAGCGCCTCGTCCGCCCTCGCGAAGGGGTAGGCAGCGGTGGTCGACTCGATGCCGAGACGCGCGGCGATCTCCAGAAACTCGCGCGCGTCGTCTCTCGTGTTAGCCGTCACGCTTCGCAGCGTGCGCTCTTGAAACAGGTGCTCGTCGTAGTTGAGAGACGGGATGTCACTGAGGTAGATCCCCGCGATCGCGAGGGTACCGCCTCGATCGAGCGCCGCGAGCGCGGCCGGCACCAGGGAGCCCACTGGCGCGAAGAGAATCGCCGCGTCGAGTAGCTCGGGTGGCGCGTCGCTGGCGTCGCCCACGCTCGAGACCCCCAGGGACACGGCCAGGTCGCGGGCGTCACTCGAGCGCGTCATCACGTGCACCCTCGCGCCCTGGGCGAGCGCGAGCTGGGCCGTGAGGTGCGCCGAGCCACCGAAGCCGTAGATGCCCAGACGACCTCCGGGCGCGAGTTCGCTGCGGCGCAGGGCGCGATAGCCAATGATGCCCGCGCACAGCAGGGGAGCGGCGTGGAGGTCATCAAAGGCCGCGGGGACCTCGTAGACGAAGTCCTCGTTCACCACGACGTAGGGGGCGTAGCCCCCAGGGACGTCCCAACCAGTGAACGTGGGTGAGAGGCAGAGGTTCTCGCGCCCGCTGCGACAAAAACGGCACGTGCGACAGGTTCCCGCGAGCCACGCAGCCCCCAGACGATCTCCCAAGCCAAAGCGCGTGGCGCCCGCGCCACACTCGTCGACAACGCCGACCACCTCGTGTCCGGGTACCACGGCCGGCCCCTTGGGTCGTAGGTCCCCCTCGGCGAGGTGCAGATCCGTTCGACATACTCCGCAGGTACGCACGCGCAGTCGAACCTGACCCGGCCCGGCGTGGGGGAGAGGGATGTCACGACGCACGAGCGGACGCGAGTCGATCGGCCCCGGCTCGGCGACCACCCACGCCGACATGGTCTCCATGACGGTCCCCGCTCTCTCTTAGGCCAGTGTGGCGATGCCTCCGTCGACGGGCAAGATGGCGCCCGTCACGTAACTCGCGGCCGGCGAGGCGAGAAAGATGGCGGCTCCGGCCATGTCCGCGGGCCGGCCAATACGCCGCATCGGCGCGGCCGCGGCGATCTCATCGCCGAAGGCTTCGAGGGTGGCGTGCATCATCTTGGACTCGAATGGTCCCGGCGCGATGGCGTTCACGGTCACGAGGGGGGCGAGAGCCTTAGCCAGGTGTCGCGTGAGTTGGTGGACGGCGGCCTTGGACGCGGAGTACGCGTAAGTTTCCATCGCGGGCACGTGCAGGCCGTCAATGGAGCCGATGTTGATGACTCGTGCGGGGGCGTCAGCGCTCGCCGCAGCCTCGAGGTGCGAGCGCAGGAACTTCGTGAGGTGAAAGACTCCCTTGACGTTGAGGGCGAGAACGCGTTCGAAGGCCGCCTCGTCGTAGTCGGCCATGGGCGCTCCCCACGTGGCGCCCGCGTTGTTCACGAGAACGTCGAGGTGCGCTTCGCGCGAGGCAATCTCGTCGGCCAGCACCCGACAACCCTCTTCCGTCGAGAGATTCGCCGCAATCGCGGTGCACGAGCCAATCTCGGATAGCTCGTCGGCCAGCTTCTCGCAGGCGTCGGCCTTGCGTGAGGAGATGTAGACCGTGGCGCCGGCCTCGACGAAACCGCGGGCGATCATCTCGCCAATCCCACGACTCCCGCCCGTGACGAGAACGACCTTGCCCGAAACGTCAAACAGTGAGCTCATGGGCGAAGCCTACGTCAGAGGATTTACCGCCAGGAAGGTCTCGGCGGTCCCTGGGGCGAGGAGTCGGCTAGTAGCCGACGCGAATGTTCGTGACGGCCCAGGCCGACACGTCGGAGTTCGCGTCGGCGGCGTACTGGGAGTGGATCGACCAGGTACCCGCGGCGCTGAAGTTGAACTTGCAGGTCACGTGGCTCTTGTCCACGGCCTGAAAACGGCAGACGATGTTGCTGACGCCAGAGTTGTCCGGCGCGACCGCCACGACGCGCACCAGACCCGGTGTCTGCTCGGGCAACACGTCGACTTCAATGATGAAGTTCGGCCCGCTCGCTGAGGGCGGTTGGCCGTTCGCGCTGAAGTCGTAAGACAGTGTCACCTTGGCTGACGAGTCCGCCGTCGCGGGGAGGACGTAGAGACCCGCGGTGGACGCCACAAACAAGGCGGCGACTATCAAACGACGCATGGGACCACTATAGCAAGGCTGAGTACCACTAGAGCCGATAATGTCCGTTATGTAAAGTAGCGAAGAGACGCACGTGGCTCCATCGGACTATTCCCCGATGACTCAAGGGATCCCGCTAGTTTCGTGGGGGCGATGCGCCCCACGATCACCCTCAAGCCCCGCCAGATGGTGCTTGCCGTGACGTTCGTAGCCCTCGGCGGCGCTCTGGGCACCTGGGCGCGCGACGCGGCGCTGCGTCTCCAGGTGGCCTCCTCGGCGCCCGCGAGCACCTCGGCGCTCTACACGAGCCCCTCGTGGACGAGTCACATTCCCTGGGTCCTGCTCGGGATCAACTTCGTGGGCGTCTACCTCGCCGTGGTGGCGCTGCGGGGCCCCCTGCGCCACCACGACCCCAACGATCTCACGCGACTCTTTGTCATCACCGGCCTGCTCGGAGGGTTCACGTCGTACTCGAGCCTCTTCGTCTCTCTCGGCGAGATCTGGCACCTGTCGATTCTCGCGAGTGTGGCCGTCGCCGGGGGAGCCGTGGCCAGCGGTCTACTCGGCGCGTGGCTCGGGTTTAGGACGCGACGATGACGACGCTCTACGTGTCGCTCGCGGGCGCCCTGGGCGCCGTCGTGCGATTTCTGGTGGAGTACTCGGTTCGTCGTCACCATCCAACCCGACGCCCGTGGGCCACCGTCGCCGCGAACGCCTTCGGCTGCGCCTTCGCGGGCTGGATCTCTTACCGACTCGTCTCCCCCCTCGACGCGACGATGCGCGCCGTGCTCTTAACGGGGTTTTGCGGCGGACTGACCACGTTCTCCTCGGCCTTCGCCATTCCCGCGATCCTCCAACGCGAGCACCACTGGGGGTACGCCGCGAGCCTCGTCATCACTACCCCACTGCTGTGCGGCGCTGGCTTCGCCCTCGGCGCCGCCCTCGCCCACCCCTGAATCTGACGAGTCGCACCGCGGGCACTAACGTGTCCGATTTCCGCTAGAGCACGTCTCGTTCGCGTAGCACACTGGTGGAGTGATCGAAGACGCGGAGCGATGCTACGAAGCCGCGAGGAGCCGCGACGCGCGCTTTGACGGGTGGTTCTTCACCGGCGTTCTCACCACCGGCATCTACTGTCGCCCGAGCTGCCCCGCGCGAACGCCCAAGCGCGAGAACGTCCGCTTCTTCGCCTCCGCGGCGGCGGCCCAGAGCGCGGGTCTGCGCGCCTGTCTGCGCTGTCGACCCGACGCCTCGCCAGGCTCGCCCGAGTGGAACACGCGATCCGACCTCGTCGCGCGCGCCATGCGCCTAATCAATGACGGTGTCGTCGATCGCGAGGGAGTCGAGGGCCTCGCCACGCACCTGCACTACAGCGTTCGCCACCTCACGCGACTCATCACCGACGAGCTCGGTACCGGACCTCTCGCGATCGCGCGCGCCCAGCGCAGCCAGAGCGCGCGTCTACTTCTCGAAACCACCGACCTCGCAATCACCCAGGTCGCCTTCGCCGCCGGATTTTCGAGCGTGCGCCAGTTCAACGACACCGTCCTGGCAGTCTTTGGACGCTCACCTCGCGAGGTACGCGCTCGCGTCGCGCGCGGCGCGCGGCGCTCCGCGCCCACGGCGCCATCGGGAGGCATTCACCTGCGACTCGCCGCGCGTCAACCCTTCGACCCCGCGAGCGTTCTCGACTTTCTTGGGGTGCGTGCCGTCGAGGGACTCGAGACCTTCTCCACGGGCACCTATCGGCGCAGCGTGCGCCTGCCCCACGGCTACGGCGTGGTCTCGCTCTCCCCCGCGGCAGGCGCGCCGGGAACGCCCTACGTCGCGACCAGTCTCGAACTCTCGGACCTGCGCGACCTCACGACCGCGGTCGCGCGATGTCGTCACCTCCTCGACCTCGACGCCGACCCCGTGGCGATCGACCGCGCGCTCGGCGATGATGGTCTCCTCGCTCCTCTCATCGCGAAGTATCCAGGTCGGCGCGTGCCCGGCGCCGTCGACGGCTTCGAGTTAGCGGTGCGTGCCATCATCGGCCAACAGGTGAGTGTTCTTGGCGCGCGTACCATCGCTGGCAGACTCGTGCGCGCCGCCGGCGACACCCTGCCCCCACGTGAGGACGCGATCACGCACCTCTTTCCCACCGCGGACGCCCTCGTGGCGCTCGCCCGGACCAACCCCACCGTCTTCTCAATGCCCGAGAGCCGCCGGCGGGCCCTCGTGAACCTCGCCGAGGCGGTCGCGTGCGGCGACCTCACCCTCGACGTGGGCAGCGATCCGCTCGAACTACGTCGTGGCCTCATGTCTCTCGCGGGCATCGGACCCTGGACCGCGGAGTACGTGGCGATGCGAGCGCTACGCGATCCCGACGCCTTCCTGGCGACGGACCTCGCCATCAAACGCGCGGCCGATGGACTCGGGCTCGCCAGCGACCCCGCGAGCCTCTCGCGCGCGGCCCACGCGTGGCGTCCGTGGCGCAGTTACGCCATGGCGCACCTGTGGGCTACGCCCGCGACTGCCCTCGTCAGCCCCCCACCACCGACCTGAAAGAAGACGTCATGATCACACCCACCCACGCCTTCTCACTCGAGTCGCCGATCGGCACCCTCGTGCTCGGCGCACGCGAGGACGCTCTCGTGCGCGTGTGGCTCCCCTGCGAGGCAGTCCCCGTCACGTCCTCTAGGAGTCACGCGACACCGATTCTCGCCCTCGCGTCCCAGCAACTCTCGGAGTACTTCGCGGGCGAGCGCACGACGTTCGAACTGACGACGCGCGTCGAGGGCACCGTCTTTCAGCAAAGCGTCTGGGACCAACTCTCTCGCATCGCCTACGGCGAGACCATCACCTACGGCGAACTCGCCCGGCGCGTCAACCGCCCGCGCGCCTACCGAGCCGTCGGCCAAGCCAACGGGGCCAATCCCCTACCGATCGTCGTTGCCTGTCACCGCGTCCTCGCCTCGAGCGGCCTCGGGGGCTACGCCGGCGGACGCGACACCAAGCAGGCCCTGCTCGCCCTCGAGGAAGCGACGCTCGCTAGATCTTGACCGGGCCCTTCTCGCCCTCGCTGAGCCCCGAGAAGTCCGCGAGACCCGACGGCGCGCTGGGCACGAGGAACGACGCGATAAGACCCACCACGAGAATGACGATCGCGGCGTAGGGCGCGTAGACCGTCGGCGCGGCAACTTTGTACACCGCTCCGTAGATCGCCGCCGCCGTCACCGCGATGCCGATCGCACTCGCGAGGTAGAGCTGCCAGGTCTTGTCCGCGCTGCGAAGTCCCCGCAGAGCGCCCACCGAGATCAGCAGGTAGATCACCGCGATCGCGAAGCCGCCGTAGGTCGAGAGGAAGCTGAACATCGACACGTACTCGGGAAGTCCCTTGATCGCCACGGCGCTCGTGGACAAGACGAGCACGATGACGATCGCGTAGACCACCGCCACGAAGTTGCTCGCGCCCACCGGCGTGCCGTGGCGCGAGATCTTGGTGAAGGGCGCCGGTAGGCGCCGGTCGCGCGAGAGGGCGAAGACCCCGCGCGAAGCCGACACCGCGCACCCGATGAGTACGGCGATCATGTCAAAGACGACCACGAGCTCGACGAGGCGCCGCACGGCCACCGACGCAAACCCGCCCTGGCTCGTGGGTCCGGCGAGTCCGAAGAGCGGGGCGCCGGCATTCTTGCCCAGCAGCCCGAGGTTGAAGTGATACCCCGCCACTTGGGCGAAGGAACCGATCACGTAGAAGCCAGCGATGGCGAGCACGGAGATGAGAACGGCCCGCGGAATGTTGCGGTGCGGATCGCGCGTCTCCTCACCAAGGTTCGCCGAAGTCTCGAATCCGGTGAAGAGCAGGACCCCGTAGAGGACCCCGAAGAGCACGCCCTTCCAGTGGGTGGGAGATCCCGAAGCCGAGAACGCGGTGGAGACGTGGTGCAGTCCCCCGCTCTTGGCGATGACGAAGAGCGAAAAGATGAGAACCACGGTCACCGAGATGAGTGCCAGAGTCAGCTGCGCGCGCGTCGAGATCACGACGCCGAAGAACAAGATTCCGGCCACCAGCGCCAGCAACAACACGTCCCACACGACGTAAGGAAAAGGCGCGACGTTGAATTCGGCCTGGAGCGTGTCGTGGATAGTACCGCCAATCATCGGCAAGATGCCCGCTCCCAGGGCGAGCATGCCGGTGTAGTAGAGCCACCCGGCGGCCGTGCCCACGCGTGCGCCCAGACCGTCAGTGACGTAGTCGTAGAGCGAGCCGGCGGCTTGAATCTTGCGGGTGTACTCGGCGACGATCCAACCCAGGCCGATCACCCCGACCGTCGCAATCAGCACCGCGAGCGGCGCCGCGTTGCCCGCTCCGTTGCCCGAGGCGTTCATGCCCACGAGCAGCGGCACGAGGAACGCGATCGAAAAGACCGGACCCATCAGTCCTACCGACTGGGCGATCGTGTCGATGAGGGTCAGTTGGCGTTTACCGCCAAGAGTCGTTTTGGTGTGCTTCTGCTCGGCCATGGCCTACCCCGCTGTGTCGCTACTACCAGGCCCCCCGGCCGTGGCCGAGAATGTACGGGGTCAAACGACCTGCGTCAAGGATCGTGTTTCTCAGGTTCTCAGTTTCGCCATGCGCGCGGAGGCCTCACCCACGAGCCACGAGAACGTGGGGTCCGGGTGGCCGAGCATTTCCGGGTGCCACTGCACGGCGAGGATCGAGCCATCGCGCGTCTCAAAACCCTCGACGACGCCGTCGGTCGCCACGGCGGTCACGATCAATCCCTCGGCGAGAGTTTCGACCGTCTGGTGATGTAGCGAGTTGACGGCCCAACGGCTCGTGGGCAGTACCGACGCCGTGCGCGTGCCCGCCACCACGTCAACCTCGTGGGTCGTCGTGTGGCCGTCAACGTCCCACTGGGGGTGTCCGGCGCCCTCGTCGAGCTCGACGTGCTGGTTGAGCGTGCCGCCGAGCGCGACGTTGAGCAGTTGAAAGCCCCGACAGATCGCGAGAATCGGCAGATCGCGACGGCGCGCCGCGCCAAAGAGGGCGAGTTCCCACTCGTCGCGCTCGCGCTCTACAGAGCCGAGATTCACGTCGGGTTCGGCGCCGTAGAGCTCTGGATCCACGTCGGCTCCCCCACTCAAGACAAGGCCGTCGAGACGCTGCACCAGTGCGTCAACGTCGGCGTCGCGCGCGAGCTCCACCGGCAGTCCTCCGGCGAGGGCCACCGAGCGCGGGTAGTCCGTGAAGTGCAGGTCGAAGTGCAGCTCGTGCATCGCGCGAGGCACGTAGTGACCCAGCGCGCTCGCGGGCCAACGCCGCCCCGAGATGCCGATGAGCGGTTTTCCCATTGGTTCAATATACGGGCACGACCACCCGTGTGCTGTAATGACGAGATCGTTTGGGTTCAAACCACGGCCAGGAGGGGACTGTGACTGAGCACGTTCTAGACATCACCAATCACGACGTCTACGTCGAGGGTGTGCCGCACGACACGTTTCGCTTTCTGCGCGAGAGCGACCCCGTCCACTGGACGCCCGAACCCGACGGGGGACGCGGCTTCTGGTCGATTACGACGCACGCCGACGTGCTGACCGCCTCTCGCAGCACCGAAACGTTCTCGTCGCGCCAGGGCATCCGCCTCGAGGACATGGACCCCGAAGAGACCGAGGCGCGGCGCACGCTCATGGAGATGGACGCGCCCGAGCACACCCGACTGCGGCGCCTCGTGAGCCGACCATTCGCGCCCAAGTCCGTGGCCGCTTACGAAGACGTCGTACGCGAGCTCGCGGGCCAGGTGCTCGACGCGCACCGCGGCGAGACGGAGTTCGACTTCGTGCGCGCCGTGGCGCGCGAGCTGCCCATGCGCATGCTCGGACGGCTTCTGGGCCTGCCCGAGGACGACCTCGAGTGGCTGGTGCGCCGCGGCGACGCGCTCATCGGCAACACCGACCCGGACTTCACCGACTACGTCGTCGACCAAGTGGACACCTCGCAGTACCGCCTACTCCCCTTTCGCAGCCCCGTAGCCCTCGAACTCTTCGAGTACGCCAACCAAGCGCTGGCCGCGCGGCGTCTCACGCCCACCCACGACGTGCTGTCGGCCCTGCTCGAGCCCACCGCCGACGGCGAGTCCCTCGACGACCTCGCGTTGAAGAACTTCTTCACCCTCATGGTGGCGGCCGGCAACGACACGACGCGCTACTCCATGACGTCGGGCCTCCAGACGCTCATCGACCGGCCCGAGCTGCTGGCGGCGCTACCCACCATGACCCTCGAGCAGCGCAAGTCCCTCGTCGAAGAGATGTTGCGTTGGGCCAGCGTGACGATGCACTTTCGACGTACGGTCACCCACGACACCGAGCTCCACGGCCGCCAGCTGCGTGCCGGCGACAAGGTCGTGATGTGGTTCATCTCGGCGAACTACGACGAGTCCCACTTCGCCTCGCCCTACGACTTCAACCCCGAGCGCAGCCCCAACGACCACGTCACGTTCGGGTTGCACAGCCCCCACCTGTGTCTCGGGGCCCACCTCGCACGCCTAGAGATGCGTGTCCTCTTCGAGGAGATCGCCGCTCGCTGGTCGCGCGTCGTACCGGCGGGCGAGAACGAGCGCCTGCGCTCGAACTTCATCAACGGCGTCAAGCGCATGCCCGTCGCCGTGACGTGGCGATAGTTCCTAGAGAAACGCCAGGTACTCGCGCATCTCCCAGTCAGTCGTGGCCGCGAGGTAGCGCTCCCACTCGGCCCGCTTCACCGAGAGGTGCTGGCTGACCAAGTCCGCCCCCACGGCCTCGACGAGGTCGCGGTCAGCCGCGAGGGCGTCGAGGGCGTCGGACAACGAGTGAGGAACGCCCAGCGTCGCGTCGATGGAGTCGAGTCCGTTGCCCGTTTCGTGCGGGCCCGGATCGAGTTGGGCCTTGGCTCCCAGCAGTGACGCCTGCAACACGGCGGCGGTCGCGGTGTGCACCACCGCCGCGCCGTCGCTCAGACGATGCTCGAGGCGCGCGGCCGCGCCGCGCTCGCCGGGGATACGAATCGTCGCCCCCCGGTGGTCGTAACCCCAATTCGCCCAGTAGCCCGAGAGCGACGCGGGACGAAGGCGCTTGTACGCGTTCACCGTGGGCGCGCACAACCCGGCCAGGCTCTGGTGGTGAGCGAGGAGTCCCCCAATGACGTTCTTCGCCAGCGCGGAGATGCCGTCGGGCTGGCTCGTGTCGTTGATCACGTTGGCGCCCGTCACGTCGGTAAAGGAGAAGTTGATGTGCAGGCCCGAGCCCCCGCGATCGCTCAGGGGCTTACCCATGAAGGTCACGAGCAGTCCCATGCGGTGGGCGACTTCGCGCGCGAGCACCTTGAACAAGAAGCCGTCGTCGGCCGCGCGCAGGGCGTCGGCGTAGCGCAGCGTGAATTCAAACTGGGGCGAGTCGTACTCGGAGTTGACCGACTCGAGAGGAATCTGCGCCTCGCTGCACGCCTGCCAAATCGCGTCGACCAGGCCGTGGGGATCCACCGAGGGACCCGTGCCGTAGACGAAGGCTCCCGGCGTGTCCAGGGGTCGCCAACCGCCGTTGCCGTCGGGGGCGAAGACGTAGGCCTCGAACTCCATGCCGACGTGCGCCTCGTAGCCCAGCGCTCGCCAGTCAGCGACCGCCTTGCGCAGGGCGCTGCGCGGGGCGACCGACACCGGCACGCCGTCCTTGACGAGATCGGCAACGACGACGCGGGTGTTCTTCTCCCAACTCGGACGCAACTCGCCCATGTCGTAGGTCGCCTCGAAGTCGGGCAGTCCCTCACTCCAGAAGCTGCCGACGGTCTCAGGCGTCATGCCCCGGTCATATCCCAGAGACCACGTACCCGTGCAGTGGTGCGTACCTCGCTCGGCGAGGCTCGCCGGCACGTACTTGCCTCGGGCCAAGCCGAGGTGGTCGGGCCACAACACCCGGACGCGATCGAACCCATCACTCATCTAAGACCCCCCTTACTAACGTTGGCGAACGTAGCACGCGTGGCAACGCGCGATTTGTAGCATGAGATAATCATTTGATTGCAAACGATCTGAGGGGCCGTGGAGCATCGACGCATCCTGCTAGAGGGCAACACCGTCGACGTCACCCGCGACGGCGATGACCTCGTCGCGCCAGACGGTCGTCGTGTGCGCGCGAGTGACGCGATCCACTTGAGTCCGGTGACGCCGACGAAGATCCTGTGCTGCCATCTCAATCACGTCAGTCGCGTGCGCGAGTTCGGCATCGGCTTGCCGCCGGCGCCCACGTGGTTCCACAAGCCCGTGTCCGCGCTCAACGCCCACGGTGGCGCCGTCGTGCGCCCGGCGAACTGCCGCTACCTCAACTACGAGGGCGAGGTCGTCATCGTGATCGGACGGCGCGCGCGCAACATCTCCCTCGCCGACGCCGGCGCGTACATCGCCGGGTACACCATCGGCAACGACTTCGGTCTGCACGACTTTCGCGATACCGACGCGGGTTCCATGTTGCGAGTAAAGGGCGCGGACACGATGGCCCCCCTCGGGCCGGGTCTCGTCACCGACTGGGACTTTCGCTCCAAGTACCTGCGCACCTACGTCAACGGCGAATTGCGTCAGGACGGCTCCACCGACGAGATGGCTTGGGACATGCACTACCTCGTGACCGACCTCGCTCGCCTCATCACGCTCGAACCCGGCGACGTCATCTTCTCGGGAACGCCGGCGACGTCACGGCCCGTCGAGCCCGGCGACGTCGTCACCGTAGAGGTCGAGGGACTCGGAGCTCTCACCAATCACGTCGTGTCCTCGCCCGCGCCGGTCAGCGCTGAGGTGGGCGCTCAGCCGACCGCGACCGAAGAGGTGCTCTCCACCGCGCTGGGTGCAGAGTGGGAGTTTCGTGGACAACGTCGACCCCGTGCCACCGACCGCGCCGAACTTCCCTACCCCACCGTTCCCCCGAGGTTCGAGTCGTGAACGGGCGCCGGGTTGACGTCGCGGGGGTCGCGGTAGCGACGGGCCACTACATCAACGGGACACGCGTTGACAGCGCGCGTACCTTCGAGGACCGTTCACCGCTCGACTGGACGCTCAAGCTCGCCGACGTCAGCCGCGGTGATGGCACCGACGCGGACGCCGCCGTGCGCGCGGCCGCCGCGGCCTTTCCGGCGTGGGCGGCCAAGAGCGCCGCCGAGCGCGCTGCGTACCTGCACCGCCTCGCTGATCTCATCGACGAGAACGTGGAGCCGCTCGCTCGGGTGGAGTGCGAGGACATGGCCATGCTGCTCGAGAGCCTGCGCCTGCGAGTGATCTCACGTGGTGCGCGCAACTTTCGCGCGTACGCCGACCTCGCGACGAACTACGCCTCGCGCCGCTGGGACTCCAACGGCACGCACAACGCGGTGCTGCGCATGCCGGCCGGTCCGACGGTCGTCATCACGCCCTGGAACGCGCCCTTCATGCTCTCGACGTGGAAGTGCGCTCCCGCGCTCGCGGCGGGCAACACCGTCATCTTGAAGCCCGCCGAGTGGTCGCCGTTGAGTTGCTCGCTTCTCATGGATCTCGTCGATCAGGCGCAGTTCCCACCGGGCGTGTTCAATCTCGTCCAAGGCATCGGCGAAGAAGTCGGCGCCGCGCTCGTCAGTGATCATCGAGTTCGGCGCATCTCCTTTACTGGTTCGCCCGAGACCGGACGGGCCATTGGCGTAGCCGCCGCGCGCAATCTCACGCCCTTCACGGCCGAACTCGGTGGCAAGGGGCCCTTCGTCGTCTTCGCCGACGCCGACCTCGAGGCCGCCGCGACGAAGGCGGCGGTCATGTTCGATGACGCGGGCCAGGTGTGCTTGGCCGGTACGCGCCTCCTCGTCGAGTCCTCCGTCGCCGACGACTTCCTCGAGCGCTTGCGCGCCGCGAGTGCCGCCCACGTCCTCGGTGACAGTCGAGACCCCGCGACGACCGTCTCACCGCTTATCCACCCCGAGCACCTCGCGCGCGTCGAGGGCTTCGTCGAGCGCGCGCGCGCCCACGGCGACCGCGTGATCTTCGGTGGCGCACGCCTGGACCACGAGGGCCTGTGGTACCTGCCGACCTTGATTGAGCCGCACTCCAACGACGCCGAGATCGTCCAGCACGAGGTCTTCGGCCCGGTCCTCACGTTTCAGACATTCGAGACCGAGGATGAGGCGATCGCCCTCGCGAACTCCACGCCCTACGGGCTCTCCGCCATCGTCTACACCGGCGCGCAGTCTCGCGCGGATCGCCTCGGCGAGCGCCTGCGCGCCGGCACGATCTGGGTCAACACCTTCCTCGTGCGCGACCTCACCGCCCCCTTTGGCGGCACCGGTATCAGCGGCATCGGCCGCGAGGGCGGGGACTACGCCCTTGACTTCTACAGCGACCTCAAGATGTACCAAGTCAAGGAGGACACCACTCATGGGTGAGATCGTCGGCGCGGGCGTCATCGCCCACGTCCCCACCATCGTCCTGCCCGACGACGAGCGCCGCGCGCTCAATAACGGTCACGAGAGCACTCTCTACAGCGGATTGCACGACCTCAAACGCGAGGTCCTCAACGAGCTGCGCCCCGACCTGGTGATCGTGCTCGACAGCCACTGGTTCACGACGGTCGAGTTCGTCATCACCTCTCACGAGCGCCGTCGAGGCTTCTTCACCTCCGAAGAACTTCCCCGAGGCATGTCGAGCGTGCCCTACGACATTCCCGGCAACCCGGCCTTCGCCCGACGCGTCGGCGAGATCGCCCGCGACACGCCCGACTGTTGGATTACGCCGATTGACAACGAGCACCTGCCGATCACCTACGCGACGACGAATCTGCTGCCCTTCTTGCAGGGCCCCGAGGCGTGGATCTCGCTGAGCCTGTGCCAGACGGCCGAGCCGTCAGACTTCGCCACGGTGGGCCGCGTCGTGGCCGAGGCGGTCGCCGACAGCGACCTGCGCGTCGTTCTCCTCGCCTCGGGAGCCCTCAGCCACACGTTCCATCCGCTCTCGAAGCTTCGCGATCACGAGGCGGCCGGAGAGGAACACATCTTCTCGCGCGCGGCCGCGGCGGCCGACCACGCCGTCATCGACGCGTGGGCGCGCGGCGACCACGCGAGCGTCCTTCACGGGCTCGGCGATTTTCTGGCGTTCAAGCCCGAGGGGCGCTTTGGCCACTACCAAATCCTGGCCGCCGCTCTGGGTGGCGCGGACTGCGTGGCGCCAGGCCGGGCGTTCTCGCACTACGAGAACGCCATCGGCACCGGACAGATCCACGTGTGGTTCGACCGCCCCGCCTCGGGCTGGACGGGGGCCGCGTGAGTCTCCACGGTCTGCCCTTCCCGCGCACCGCGAGCGGACGCGCCTCCCTCTTGCCCCCCGCGCCCTGGCACTACTCGGGCGATCTCTTGACGGTCGAGTACCGCACCGACCCCGCGGCGATCGCCGCCTTGCTACCCGAGGGCGTCAGTCTCGCCCACGACGACGAGGACCCGGGCGCGGTGGCCTTCATTTGGGCTGACTGGCAGAGTTGCGCTGACGACGGTCGCGAGCTGCTCGATCCCGTGCGCGCCCAGTACCGCGAGGCCTTCGTCGTCGTGCGCTGTCGCTACGACGGCCAGCTCTTCAGTCGATGCCTCTTCATCTGGGTCGACAAGGATTTCGCCCTCGTGCGCGGGCACCTCCAGGGATACCCCAAGAAGATGGGCTCGATTCACCAAACGCGCCCCGTCACCGTCGGTGCGGCGGGACCGCGCCTCCAGGCCGGTGGCCGTTTTGGCATGACCCTCGCGGCGAGTGATCGCCGACTGGCCGAGGCGACGGTGACCCTCGCGGGTCCCTCGCCTACGAGCGGCTTTGTGAACTCGCACCCGATGCTCCACCACCGCTTCATGCCCCGCATCGAGCTCGACGGCTCGGACAGCCTCGCCGAGGTCGTCACGATGGCCGGCACCAACCTCGACCTCGGACCGGCTTACGCCGGCAGCGCCACGTTGTCGCTCTTCGAGTCGCCCACCGAGGAGCTGACCTCGATCGCCCCGCGCGAGATACTGGGCGGCTACTTTCGTAGTGTCGGCACCACGTTCGCCGGTGGGACGACTCTCGAGGGGTAAGCGTGTCGCGTCGTATCGCCAGTTCCAAGGCCTCGGTGGTCTCCCAGGCCGAGCACGACATTCGCGCCCAGTTAAGCGACCACGACCTCGACTTCACCGCGATGGCCGCGGTCTCGAACATCTACCGCACGGGCTCGGCGGTGCGCAATCACATGGAGCGCAGCGTCCTCTCGGCCTACGACCTCTCCTGGGTCGCCTTCACCGTGCTGTGGGTGCTGTGGATCTGGGGCGAGCAGGAGTCGGGCCAGGTGGCGGCCGAGGCCGGGGTCACCAAGGGCACCCTGACCGGCGTGGTGAAGACTCTCACGGGGCGCCATCTCGTGCGCCGCGTGCCGCACCTCGACGATGGACGACGGGTGTCACTCACCTTGACCAAGGCGGGCGCGCGGCTCATCGAGGATCTCTTTCCCGAGTTCAACCGCCACGAGACGCTCGCGGTGGGTGCCCTCACCAACGCCGAACAGCGCGAACTCGCCCGACTGTTGCGCCTCGTTCTCGCCCACATCAGCGACGTCGACTCCCACTAGCCCCTAGGGCTTCGCCGCCCAGTAGTGCTCGTCGGACCTGGCGGCGGCCAATGCCTCGGCGCTCTCGAGGCCCGGGGCGAGCGAGGCCGAGTCACGGGCCATCACCTGCAGGTGATCAATGTTGAGCAGGCGAATCCAGCTCTGCTGACCCATGGTGAGAGAGATGAAGCACGCCAGCTCGACGAGTTCTTCTTCAGTGAAGTGAGCGTGCAGACGCTCCCAGAACGCGTCGTCGGGACTGAGGCGCCACGTGATGGCCTCGGCGTAGGCGAGGGCCGCCTTTTGACGCTCGTCGTAGGCGTCCGACGACTCAAAATTGAGAAGGTCGCTCATCGTGGCCTCCGAGAGACCAGAGCGCTGGGCTTCGCTGCTGCGCTGGTTCCCGCAGTACTCGCACTTCACCGACCGTGACACGTACACCCGACAGAGTTCCTTCAGCGCGTGCTCGACGACGCCGGCGCGAAAGAGGCTCGCCCACGAGTCCGCGAAGGCCCAGAACGCGACCTTCGAGTGTGCGCGCACGGCCGAACTCTCCGGTCGCGGCGTGCCCTCGCGCGCACACCGCTCGATCTCGGCGAACATCGCCTCGTCCATCTCCTCGAGTGGGAAGTAGCTGATCCTCTGGTCTGTCTCGCTCACCGCGCTCCTTGTCTGGGGGTCGATCCGACGTCCCCTATCGGTCGGCGGCGTCCTCCGTGGCGACGAGGTGACGCGCGGCGCGCGCCTCGTCGACACGAGACACCGGCGTGTGGCGCGGCGCCTCGTGAAGAGACTGCGGATCCGTGCCCGCGACGGCCACGATGCGCTCGAGCGCCTGAGCGAGAGCCTCGAGAGTCTGGGGGCTCTCAGTCTCGGTGGGCTCGAACATGAGCGCCTCGTCGACGATCAGTGGGAAGTAGACCGTCGGCGAGTGGAATCCTTCGTCGAGGAGGGCCTTGGCCACGTCGAGCCCGCGCACGCCCGTCGCCGCCTTGAGCGACGTCGCACTGAGGACGGCCTCGTGCATGCAGGGCCGGTCGTAGGCGGCCGGCAGCGTCGCGGCGAGGCGTCGACGCAGCCAGTTCGCGTTGAGTACGGCGTGCTGGGCGACGCGCGTGAGACCCTCAGCGCCGTGGACGTCGATGTAGGCGAGGGCTCGTGCGAGGACCATCGCGTTGCCGTGCCAGCCGTGGACGCGCCCAATGCTCGAGGCGGGCGTGCGCCAGGCAAAGGATCCATCCTCGAGTCGCGTCGCCTTGGGGCCGGGCAGGAACTCGGCGAGTCGTGACGACACGGCAACCGGACCCGCGCCCGGACCTCCCCCGCCGTGAGGGGTCGCGAACGTCTTGTGCAGGTTCATGTGCACGATGTCAAAGCCCATGTCACCGGGGCGCACGACGCCCAGGATCGCGTTGAGGTTGGCACCGTCGTAGTAGAGCAGGCCACCGGCGTCGTGCACGGCGCCCGCGATTTCCTCGATCTCCTCCTCGAAGAGGCCAATCGTGTTGGGATTGGTCAACATGATGCCCGCCACGTCGGGTCCCAGTGCCGCGCGCAGCGACGCCAGATCCACCAGACCGCGCTCGTTCGAGGGGATCGTCGTCACCTCGTAGCCCCCGAGAGTGACCGACGCGGGGTTCGTGCCGTGCGCCGAGTCCGGGATGATCACGCGGCGCCGGTCCTCGCCGCGGGCCGCGTGGTACGCACGCATCAACAACAGACCGGTCAACTCGCCTGCCGCGCCGGCGGCTGGCTGCAGGGTCGCCTCGGCCATGCCGGTGATCGCGCACAGACGCTCCTCGAGGCTCACGAGAAGCTCGAGCCAGCCCTGAGTGAGCGCCGCCGGCGCCGCCGGATGCACGCCGTTGAGCGACGGATCCCCCGCCACCGCGTCGCAGAACTTCGGGTTGTACTTCATCGTGCACGAGCCCAGCGGATAGGCGCCCAGGTCAACGGAGAACTGCCGGTGCGTCAGGCGGGTGAAGTGACCGACGAGGTCGCGCTCGGACAGGTCGGCGAGCACCACGGGCTCCTCGCGCAGGTGTCGCGCGTCGAGCATGTCGCTCAGCGCGCTCGCCGGCACACCCGTCGTGCGCAGTTGGGCCGCGCTGCGACCCGCCACGGACAACTCGAACATGGTGGGCTCACTCTCGTGGCCCATGAGTGGCGCTGACGCCGCGCGCCCCCCGGGGAGACCCGTGATCGCCATCAGGCCACCACCTTTCGTAGGAGTTCAACGTAGGAATCGAGTTCGGCCCTGGTACGGCGCTCGGTGACGGCCACGATGAGAACATGCTCGGCGTCTTCGAGCGAGGCGTCGCCCTGGGGCGCCAGGGCGGAGGCGGCGACGCCGGCGAGTACGCCGAAGTTGGCCATCTCCTCGATCACCGCAGAGGCCGGGCGTTCGAGACGTAGGGCGAACTCGCGCAAGAAGGGCTGACTCGACACGGCCGACACCCCCTTGATCGCCGTCACGGCGTCAAAGAGGTAGTGGGCTCCCTGGGCGCAGCGCGTCGCCACGTCGCGAAGCCCGGAGGTGCCGAGCCAACCGAGCTGAACCGCCGCGGTCACGGCCATCAGGGTCTGGTTCGTACACACGTTCGACGTCGCCTTCTCACGTCTAATGTCTTGCTCGCGCGCGCGAAGAGTGGTGACAAAACTCCGGCGCCCGTTGACGTCGACGGTCTCGCCCACGATGCGCCCCGGCAGTCGGCGAACCTGATCCATCGTGCACGCGAAGAGCCCCAGGTACGGCCCCCCAAAGGAGAGTGCGGTGCCAAAAGCCTGCCCCTCGCCCACGAAGACATCAGCACCCCAGTCTCCGGCGCTCTTTAAGACGCCGGCGGCTACGGGATCGCCAGCGACGACGAAGAGAGCGCCCGAGCCAACCGCGATCGCCTTGGGGGTGGCGAGGTCCTCGACGACGCCGAGGTAGTTCGGGTAGGCGGCCACGACGGCCGCGGCGCCGGCGACGTCGACGCTGTCCCACTGGGTCAGCCCGTCGACCAGAGGCACTTCGACGATCTCGTGTCCAGTGCCGGCGGCGTAGGTGCGGGCCACCGCTCGCCAGTGCGGGTGCACACCCGAAGAGACGAGCATGCGCTGTCTCTTCGTCGCCCCCGCCGCCATGTTGAGGGCTTCGACCAGCGCACTCGCCCCGTCGTAGAGCGACGCGTTCGCGATGGGTAGGCCCGAGAGTCGCGCGACGAGGGTCTGGTACTCAAAGATCGCCTGAAGCACGCCCTGAGCGACCTCGGGTTGGTAGGGAGTGTAGGCGGTGACG
>JAJYAC010000063.1 GCA_021779735.1 Actinomycetes bacterium | reverse complement strand
CAGGTTGCAACTGGCCCCACCGCGCAGCGTCGTGCCCCGGAGCACGCGCCAGGGACCAGGCGCCGCCACGTCTTCGCGACCGGTGACCAGTTCGGGAAAGACGTTCACAGCGCGCCGACGGCCAGGGCGTCGAGCACGCCGAGGGCGCGCGCCTCGCCAAAGACGAGCGTCGCGGCGCGCCGGTCACCGTGGTGGCGCCGTAGCTGGTCAAACGCGTAGAAGCTGCGCAGTGACACGCGCCGCTGGGCCTCGCCCAGGGAGCCGGCGAGGGCCGGCGCGCGCAGGTCGGCGCTGAGATCAGCGACCGCGTCGGGGTGGGGCCGGTCGATGCGCAGCGCCACCGCGAAGCGGTCCACGAGCGCGCCCGGCAGGTCGTCGAGGTCCTCGGCGTTGGTCGTCATCACGACCGAGAAGTCCGGTCCCGGGCGCCACCACTCACCCGTCTCGGGGTGGCGCCAGCGCGCCGACTCGGGCGAGTCAGTCACGGCGAGCAGCGTCGAGAGCGCGTCTCCCGAGGCGCGGTCGACCTCGTCGACGACCAGACGGCCACCTCGCCCACCCTGGCGCCACGCGCGCATCGCCGGTCCCTCGTAGAAACGCCACGTCGAGGACCCCGTCGGCATCCACGTGCCGGTCACGTCGCCGCTGGCGAGGTCCTCGGTGCACACGAGGCGCTCGGCGACCGACGTCGTGCCCAGGTGTAGCGCGGCGAAGGTCTTACCCGTGCCCGGAGGTCCGTAGAGCAGCACGCGGTTAATGCCCGCCTCGAGCACGTCGGCGAAGTCGCGCCAGCAGGCGCCGGTGTAGTCAGATATTTCCATCACTCTCCTTGTCGCGACCCAACGGTCGCGTGAGAGTCACTCCTCGGTGGCGATCTTCTCCAGCACCGGCAGGGCCGCCTCGAGCAGCGTGCGCTCGCGCTCGCTGAGTTGGGCCAGATTCGCGCTGAGCCCCACGGTGCGTTTCTGACCGAGGGCCACGAGCATGGCGGTGCCGGTCGGCGTGAGGTCCACGAGGCTGGCGCGCCGATCGGCCCCGTCGACCCGTCGCTCGATGAGGCCCAGGTCCTCGAGAGAGGCGACCACGCGCGTTGCCGCCGGCGCGCCGACGGACTCGAGGGTCGCGAGTTGACTGAGGCGAAGGGGTCCGTGCGAGCGCACCGCGGCGAGGGCCGACATCTGTGACGGCGTGAGCCCGGCCGCGCCGTGCTGGCGGATCGTGCGCATGAGTCGCGAGACCACGACCTGGAGTCGCGTGGCGAGCTCGACGTCGGCGTCGGTGTCCATCAGTGCACCACGTCGCCCTCGAGGGCCACCTCGCCCGGCACGGCGCCCGCGCCGAGGGAGATCTCGTCGATGCGCTCGGCGATCTCGTGCTCTTGGTAGACGAAGCGCTGGCCGCGCAGGGCCGAGAAGATCGCGCCCAAGACGGACATGACGATCGCCAGGCCAAAGACGATCAACAGGCCGTGGTGAAAGGGCGAGGCGATAAGTCCCGGGAAGAAGGCCTTGCCCGTGAGGGCGTGCCACTGCGCACTCGTCACGTGGGCGCTCGCCTGACTACCGAGGAGGCTCGCCAGGGGGTTGTAGCCGAGAAAGGACGAGAAGAGGCTGCCCACGGCGGGCAAGTTGGCGATGCCGTGGGCGAGGGCGGGCGCCACCCCGTGGCGCGAGAGACCTCGGAACATCGCGCTGGGCAACGTGTTGGTCAGACCCACGATCATGAGCGAGAAGAACACGCCGATCGAGAGCACCATGCCCGAGTTCATGAACGCGGCCTGGATCCCCGCGGCGCTGCCGCGCTGGTCGGCGGGCACCGCGTTCATGATGGCCGTGGTGTTGGGTGCGCTGAACATCCCGCCGCCCAGTCCGTTGGCCGCGATCAACACCGCGAAGGCCCAGTAGGAGAAGTCCGTCGGCAGTACTAAGAGCCCCACGAAGGACGCGCCGAAGATGACGAGCCCGACGGTAGAGAGGATGCGTGCGCCGTGGCGATCCGAGAGGTATCCCGAGAGCGGCCCGGCCACGAGGAAGCCCAGCGTGAGGGGCAACAGGTAGATTCCTGCCCACAGCGGCGTCGCGCTGTAGGCGTAGCCGTGCAGCGGCAGCCACACCCCCTGTAGCCAGATGATGAGCATGAACTGCAGTCCACCGCGCGCGATCGCCGTCAGCAGTCCCGCGATCGATCCCGTGGCGAAGGCGCGAATGCGAAAGAGGCGCAGGTTGAACATCGGCGAGTCCACGCGCAGTTCGATCGCGAAGAAGACGCCGAGCAACAGCGCGCCCGCCCCAAAGAGCACGAGCACCCGCGGCGACGTCCAGCCCATCGCCGAACCCCCGTAGGGCTGGATGCCGTAGACGATGGCCCCGAGCAGCGAGGTGAGTCCCACCGCGAAGGTGGCGTTGCCCCACCAGTCAATGCGCGCGCTCGCGCGCACGCCGTTGTCGCGCAGACTGTGGTAGCTCCAGAACGTGCCGAGCAGGCCAAAGGGCACCGAGACCCAAAAGATGAGTCGCCAGTCGCCAATGGAGAGCAGACCGCCCAAGATGAGCCCCACGAAGGAGCCGCCGATCGCCGCCACCTGGTTGATTCCCATCGCGAGGCCGCGCTGGGCGGGTGGGAACGCGTCGACGAGGATCGCCGAGGAGTTGGCGAAGAGCATCGCGCCGCCCACCCCCTGGACGAGGCGGATCAGCACGAGCCACAGCGCCCCCGCGCCCCCGTGGAAGGGGTCGAGCGCGAGGGCGATCGAGGCCACCGAAAAGACCGCGAAGCCCACGTTGAAGATCCGCACGCGGCCCATGATGTCGCCCAGGCGCCCCAGGCTGATCACGAGCACGGCGGTGACGAGCAGGTATCCCTGGAGCAGCCACAGCAGATAGCCCACGTTGCCCGGCGACAGCGGGTTGATCCCGATGCCCTTGAAGATCGCCGGCAGCGAGATGAGGATGATCGACGAGTTGATCGTCGCCATGAAGATCCCGAGCGTCGTGTTCGTCAGCGCGATCCACTTGTAGCGATCGGGGTGGCTCTCGCTCAGCGCGCCCACGGACATCGGTGGCTCCCTTAATAGTTGCTTACTTGCAAGCAACTATAACCTCCACACGAGCCGCCTATGTCGCGCCGTCGGCGTCGCTCGCGTAGTCACAGCGCTCGTCGGCGTAGGAGCAAAAGACGCAGCAGTCCCCGGCCAGAGGCGTCACCCGCGCCCCACAGCCCGGGCAGTCGTAGGCCCACTGGCACGCGTCACGCGGTAGCTGGGCCTCGTGGGTCGCGCCACAACGTGGACAGCGCAGGGTCGCCACTCAGCAGCCCGCGTTCGCAGTCGCGCGGTGAGGTGACCTAGACCGCTTCACCGAGGTACACCGCGCGCACGCGCGCGTCGGTGAGCAGGTTGGCCGCGCTGTCGCCAAAGACGATGCGCCCGTTCTCCATCACGTAGCCCCGGTCGGCCAGGCGCAGGGCCTGGGCCGCGTTCTGTTCGACGAGGAACACCGTGGTGCCCGAGTCACGAATCTCGCCGATGATGCGAAAAATCGTCTCGACGATCATCGGCGCGAGGCCCATCGAGGGCTCGTCGAGCAGGAGGAGGCGGGGTTTTCCCATGAGAGCGCGCGCGATCGCGAGCATCTGCTGCTCACCGCCCGAGAGGTTGCCGCCCATCTGCTTGCGTCGATCCTTGAGGATCGGGAACGTGACGTACATCTTTTCCATGTCGTCAGAAAAGGACCCGCGTCGCCCGAAGGCGCCCATCTCCAGATTCTCCTCGACCGTCATCTGGGGAAAGATGCGCCGACCCTCGGGCACGTGGCTGATTCCCAGTCCCGTGAAGTCGTGCGCCTTGGTTCTCGTGACGTCTTGGCCCTCGAAGGTGATCGAGCCCTCGGTGGGCGCGTGCAGACCCGAGAGCATCCGCAGCGTCGTTGTCTTACCCGCTCCGTTGGCGCCGAGCAGGGTGACGATCTCGCCCGCCTCGACGTTGAAACTGATGCCGTGCAGCGCGGTGATCGCGCCGTAGCGCACGACCGCATTGGAGACCTCGAGCATCACTTACCCTCCGTCGTCGGCGCCGCGCCGAGGTACGCCTCGATGACCGCGTCGTTAGCGCGGATCTCCTCGGGAGTCCCCTGGGCGATCACGGATCCAAAGTTGAGAACGTAAAGTCGCTCCGCGAGGGCCATCACCAGCTTCATGTCGTGCTCGATCAAGAGAATGGAGACGCCTCGCTCGTCGCGGACCTTGCGGATCAACTCGGTCAGTTCGAGCTTCTCGGAGGGATTCGTCCCCGCGGCGGGCTCGTCGAGCAACAGCACCTGGGGGTTGGTTGCCAGTCCGCGGGCGATCTCCAGGCGACGGCGGTCTCCGTAGGAGAGCGACGCGGAGATCGTGTTGGCCTTGTCGCGCAGTCCCACGAAGTCCATCAATTCAATCGTGAGCGCATCGGACTCGCGCTCGCCGCGACGCGTGCGCGGCCCGTGGAGCATCGCGCCCAGCACGCCGATGCCTCGGTGTGACTCGGCACCGATCTTGACGTTCTCAAACGCGGTGAGGGCCGAGAACATGCGCGATGCCTGGAACGTGCGCGCGACTCCCGCACTCGCGACGCGGTGCGCTTTTTGGCCAATAACCGACATCACCGTGCCGTCACGGCTGGTGAAGGTGATCGTGCCCTCCTGGGGCTCGTAGACACCCGTGAGCGAGTTGAAGAGCGACGTCTTGCCCGCGCCGTTGGGGCCGATGACCGCGAGAATCTCTCCGCGGCGCATCTCCAGCGTGACGTCGTTGAGAGACACCACCCCGCCAAAGCGCAACGTGACGTTGCTCACGTCGAAGATGTTCTCGCTCATGGCGTGTCTCCGGTCAGCACTTCGTCCATGTGGCCCTCACCGGCCTCGGCGAGGCCAATCTCTCGCTTGCGCCGACGCGAGGGCAGCACGCCCACCGGACGGAAGATCATCATGACGACGAGTAGCGCCCCGAGGTAGATGTAGAGGTCGGCTGACTGGTAACCCGAGGGGGGCGAGTGCAGCAGGAACATCGAGACGGTCTGGACCAACACGGCCCCGAGGACCACACCCGAGATCGAGCCCATGCCGCCAAAGATGACGAGCACGAGGATGTTGATCGAGAACAGAAGCGAGAAGCTCGTGGGGAAGATGTGGATGAGCTGAGAACCCGTGATCGCGCCGGCGAACCCCGCGGTCGAGGCGCCAATGGCAAAGGCCATCACCTTGTACTTGAGCGGATTGATCCCCACTGACTCCGCGGCCACCTCGTCTTCGCGGATCGCCGTCCAGGCGCGGCCCACGCGCGAGTGCTCGAGCAAGGTAAAGCCAATGATGAACAGGGCCACGAAGACGATCGTCAGGTAGTAGTAGGGAACGGGATCGAGTCCCCACTGGTAGCGGATCGGTCCCAGGTGAATCGAGGGGTGCGGAATGGATCCCGTGCCCTGACTGCCGCCGGTGATGCCGTAGAGGTTGTTCGCGAAGATCAAGATGAGCTCGCCAAAGCCCAGGGTCACGATCGCCAGGTAGTCTCCGCGCAGTCGCAGGGTGGGCGCGCCGAGCAAGACGCCAGCGAGCATCACGATGACGATCGCCGCGGGAATGGCGTAGAAGGCGTTGAGGGCGTGGTGAAAGAGCGGCGGCGTGGGCAGCGCGCCCGTGACCCATGCCGTCGTGTAGGCGCCAATGGCGTAGAACGCGACGTAGCCGAGGTCGAGAAGTCCGGCGAAGCCGACCACGACGTTGAGTCCCATGGCGAGCAGAACGTAGATCGCGATCTGCTCGACCATCGCGGCGTGCCAGAAGGGATCGGTCACGATGTGGGGCAAGAAAAGCGCGACGATGAAGAGCGCGACGCCAAATCCCCGACGCGTCACCTTTCGCTGTGACACCTGTCGCGGTACGGCCGTGACCGACGAGAGGGTGCTCTTGATCGAGGCGCCACGCCACGCCCAGAGCGAGGCCACTCCCCAGAGGACCAGAGCCAAGAAGAGAAAGACCACCCACCGCAACGTGCCAAAGAGCCCGAAGAACGACGAGGGCTGGGTGAAGGAGTGGGCGATGCCCTCGGTGGGCGCGTCGGTCGAACCCGGAGGGCCTGTCATCACCTCGAGGACCGCCATCGCGATGGCGAGAATGACGAAGCGTCGAACGGCCGGGTGACGAAGGAACGCGCGCATCAGGCCGCCCTCCCGAGGCGCTCACCGAGAATTCCCGTGGGACGGAACAAGAGCACCGCGACGAGGATGCCAAAGGCGAC
>JAJYAC010000062.1 GCA_021779735.1 Actinomycetes bacterium | reverse complement strand
TCGGGGGGCACCGCGAGCGCTCTCACGCAGGCGGGCGTCGCCCACCTCGACGTCGCTCAGGTCACCGGGTTCCCCGAGATGCTCTCGGGTCGCGTCAAGACGCTGCACCCGCGCATTCACGGCGCCATCTTGGCCGACCGCGACGTCGAGGGCCACGTCGAGGCGCTCCTCGAGCACGAGATCACGCCGATCGATCTGGTCGTGTGCAACCTCTACCCCTTTGCGAGCGACCCGTCGATTGAACTCATCGACGTCGGGGGCCCGACGATGGTGCGCGCCGCGGCGAAGAACCACCGTCACGTGGGCGTCGTGACGAGTCCCACGCAGTACGCCGGGGTTCTCGAGGAACTCACCACCAGTGGCGCGTTGAGTGACGCGACGCGCCACGACCTCGCGCGCGCGGCCTTCGCGCACACCGCGGCCTACGACGCGTCGATCGTCGCCTGGTTCGACACCGGGGGAGAGATCGGTGAGGGACACGAGCTCGACGCGACGCTGCCCGCGACGCTGCACCTGTCGCTCGAGCGGCGCGAGGTGCTGCGCTACGGCGAGAACCCCCACCAGGTGGGCGCGCGGTATCGACTCGCGGGGACGACCTCGTGGTGGGACGGGGTCACCCAGCACTCGGGCACCGCACTGTCGTACCTGAACCTCTTTGACGCCGACGCCGCGTGGCGGCTCGTCCACGAGCTCGCCGCCGACGCGCCGGGGCGCGAGACGGTGGCCATCATCAAGCACGCCAACGCCTCGGGCGCCGCGCTCGGCGACCGCCTCGTCGACGCCTTCGCCGCGGCGTTGGCGGCCGATCCCCAGAGCGCCTTTGGCGGCATCGTCGCCCTGCACGGCGACGTCGATGACGACGTGGCCGCGGCCATCGCGGCCGGACCCCAGGCCGACGTGATCATCGCGTCCTCCTTTAGCGCCTCGGCGATTGAGACGCTGCGCGCGCGTCGCAAGGCCACGCGCCTGCTCGCCGCCCCCGCGCCCGAGGCGCTCGGACTCTCGGTGCGCACCTACGGCCACAGCGCGCTGGTCCAGAACGCCGATGAGCTGCGCGTCGGACTCGAGCAGTGGCGCTGCGTCACCGAGGCCACGGCGACACCGCGACAGCTCGAAGACCTGCTCCTCGCCTGGCGGGTGTGCGCGCGCACGACGTCGAACGCGATCGTGCTCGCGCGAGACGGCGTCGCCGTGGGTGTGGGCGCGGGCCAGCAGTCGCGCGTCGTGGCCGCGGGTATCGCCACCGCGAAGGCCGGGGAGCTCGCGGTGGGCGCCGCGGCGGCCTCGGACGCGTTCTTCCCCTTCGCCGACGGCCTCGAGTCGTTGACGAGCGCCGGCGTCACCGCGGTCGTTCAGCCCGGGGGCTCGGTACGCGACGCCGAGGTGATCGCGGCCGCCAACGCGGCGGGGATCGTCATGATGCTCACCGGCGAACGCCACTTTCGACACTAGGAGGATCATGGCCGAACTACTCGATGGCGAGCGAGTCGCGTCTCGCATGAAGATGGAACTGGCCGACCGCGTGGCCACCCTCGCCTCGCGCGGCGTGCGCGTGGGCCTCGCGACGGTTCTCGTGGGCGACGACGGGCCGAGCGCGAAGTACGTGGCGATGAAGCACGCGGACTGCGAGGCGATTGGCGTGCACTCGGTGGGCGTGCACCTGCCCGCGAGCGCCACCCAGGCCGACGTCGAAGCGGTGATCGACGACCTCAACGCCGATGCCGACGTCCACTCGATCCTCGTCCAGCTGCCCCTGCCGGGCGGGATGAATGAGGAGGAGGTGCTGCTGCGCGTCGATCCGGCCAAGGACGTCGACGGGCTGCACCCCGTGAACCTCGGACGTCTCGTCATGGGCGCGCCGGGACCACTGCCGTGCACGCCGGCCGGCATCGTCGAACTGCTCGCCTCCTACCACGTGCCCGTCGAGGGTCGCCACGTGGTGATCATCGGACGCGGTCTGACCATCGGCCGGCCCCTCGCGCTCCTCCTGGCCCTCAAGCGCCCGGGGTGCAACGCCGCGGTGACCGTCGTGCACACGGGCGTGCACGACGTCGCGAGCCTCACGCGCAGCGCCGACGTCCTCGTCGCCGCGGCCGGGGTCGCGGGTCTCGTCACCCCCGACATGGTTCGCCCCGGCGCGGCGGTCGTCGCGGCCGGCACCAGTTGGTCCGGCACGAAGCTGATGAGCGACGTCGCCCCCGAAGTGGCCGACGTCGCGGGTTGGATGACGCCACGCCTCGGTGGCGTGGGACCGATGACACGTGCCATGCTGTTGCACAACGCCGTGCGAGCCGCAGAGAAGGTCCGATGACGCTCACTGATGACAGGGGTCGAGAGTTCGATGAGCGCCCGTGGGGCAGTTTCACGGTCCTCGACGACGAGATGTTCGACCACAAGGTCAAGCGCATCGTCGTCGCCCCGGGCATGCGCTTGAGCTACCAGCAGCACGCCGAGCGCGCCGAGCACTGGTTCTTCGTGAGCGGACACGCCACCGTCGTGCTCGACGGCGTCGAGCACGAGATGAATCCGGGTGACGCGATTGACGTGGCTCTGGGCCAAAAGCACCGCTGCGAGAACCGGGGCACGACGCCGGTGGTCTTCATCGAGGTCCAACACGGCACCTACTTCGGCGAAGACGACATCGTGCGATTCGAAGACGACTTCGGCCGCGCCGACTAGTCCCGTGCGCATCGACGCGCTCTTGCGCGAGGGGATCACCCGCTCCTTTGAGTTCTTCCCGCCCAAGTCCGACGAGGAGGCCACGACGCTCGCCACCACCTTGAGCGACCTGGTTCCCCTCCACCCCTCGTTCGTCTCGGTGACCTATCGCGGGGGTCGTGAGTCGCGCCAGCGCACCTACGACCTCGTGACCCAACTCCAGAGCGAGGGACGCCTCACTCCGATGGCCCACGTGATCTGCGTGGGCCACACCCGCGTCGAGATGTCCGAGATTCTGGGTCACTACCGCGACGCGGGCGTCGAGAACCTCATGGCCCTCGGCGGCGACCTGCCCGAAGGTGGTGAGACGACGCGCGAGCTGACCTACGCGATCGACCTCGTCGAGCTGGCGCGTCAGGTGGGCCCCTTCGCCATCGGCGTCGCGGCCCACCCCGACGCGCACCCACGCTCGACGTCGCGCGCGAGTGACCGGCGCTACCTCGCCGCCAAGCTCGCCGTCGCGGACTTCGCGGTCACGCAGTTCTTCTTCGAACTCGCCCAGTGGACTCGCCTCGTAGAAGAGGTGGGCGCGCTGGGCGTCACCAAGCCCGTCTTGCCGGGCGTCATGCCGGTGACGACCCTCTCGGGCATCGAGCGCATGGCCGCGATGGGCGGGCGCGTGCCCGACGCGCTCGTCACTCGCTTAGAGGCTGCTCACGCGCGTGGGGGACCGGCGGCGGTGCGCGCCGAGGGCGTCGCGGCCGCGACGCAACTGTGCGAAGCGTTGATCGACGCCGGTGCGCCGGGGCTGCACTTCTACACGCTCAATCGCTCCACGGCGACTCGCGAGATCCACGACGCGCTCTTCTCACGGCGCGAGAGGACCTAGGGCCCCAGAGGCGCTAGCCGTGGCGTTCTAGGATGGCGTCGTGGCTGACACGATCACAGTGAATGGCGCCGGCGTCCTCAGGATCTCGGGCCATCCCCTCATTTCGTACATGGAGTGCGCCACCACCGTGAAGTGCTCGGAGTTGGGCGCCGCGACCGTCGGCCGCCTCTAAGAGCTGAAGGAGAATCATGACGTCCCCCGTAAAAGTGACCGTGACCGGCGCCGCCGGACAGATCGGCTACCAGCTGCTCTTTCGCATCGCGTCGGGCCAGATGCTTGGCGCCAACACGCCGATCGAACTACGCCTGCTCGAGATCGAGCCCGCGATGAAGGCCCTCGAGGGCGTCGTCATGGAGCTCGACGACTGCGCGTTCCCGCTGCTGACCAACGTCGTGGCCACGAGCGACCTGGCGACGGCCTTTAACGGCACCAACTGGGGCCTGCTCGTGGGCTCGATCCCGCGCAAGGCCGGCATGGAGCGCAGCGACCTGCTCAACGTCAACGGGGGCATCTTCAAGCCCCAGGGCCGCGCGATCGCCGAGAACGCCGCCAGTGACGTGCGCGTGCTCGTGGTGGGCAATCCCTGCAACACGAACTGCCTCATCGCGCGCGCCAACGCCCCCGAGGTGCCGGCCGACCGGTGGTTCGCGATGACCCGACTCGACCAGAACCGGGCCGAGACCCAGATCGCCAAGCGCGTCGGCACCGGCGTCGCGGGTGTGAAGAACCTCGCGATCTGGGGCAACCACTCCTCGACGCAGTTTCCGGACTTCACGAACGCGACGGTGGACGGTGTGGACGTGCTGAGCGCCGTGAACGACCGCGCCTGGCTCGAGGGCGACTTCCTCGCCACCGTGCAAAAGCGCGGCGCGGCGATCATCGAGGCGCGCGGCGCCTCCTCGGCCGCCTCGGCGGCTAACGCGGCGATCGACACGGTCGTCTCGCTCACGACGCCCACCGCCGCCGACGACTGCGTCTCGGTCGCGGTGACGAGCTCGGGCGAGTACGGCGTGCCCGAGGGTCTCACCTTCGGCTACCCCGTCACGGTGGACGCCACGGGCGCCTGGAGCGTCAAGGAGGGACTCGAGCACGACGACTTCGCGCGCGCGAAGGTCGCCGTCACCACCGAGGAACTCGTCGCCGAGCGCGAGGACGTGCGAGGGCTCGGGCTGATCTAGCCGCGCGCCACCAGCGTGAAGGAGAGGGGGCGGCGCACCGCTCCCTCGGGGGCGCGGAAGATCCCGCGCGGTCCCTCGACGAGGTCGTCGAAGTTGCGAAAATGCGTCCAGTCGTGCTCGGTGAGGTGCGTGATCGTGAGACCCCGCGTGGCCAGGGCCGTGACGATCTCACCGAGGGAGTGGTTCCACTCGAAGGTCGTGACGTGGGTGAGCGACCCGCCGTCGGTGTAGGTAGAGGGCTCGTCGTTGACGACGGGTTCGGCCTCTTCGAAGTAGGAGTAGGCGAAGGACACGCCGTCGTCGGCGAGGCTGAAGGCGAGGGGGTGCACGTCGTGGACCAAGAGGGTTCCCCCGGGTGCGAGGAGAGCGGCGACCGTGTCGGCCCACTCCTCGATCTTGGGTAGCCAGCACAGCGAGCCCAGGCTCACGTAGACGACGTCGTAGCGGCGCCCGAGGGCGGCGGGCGCTCCGGCGACTTCGCTCAGGACGAACGTCGCGCGCTCGGCGAGGCCCGCGCGCTCGGCGAGCGCGCTCGCCGCGGCGATCGCCGCCTCGGAGAAGTCGACGCCGGTGACGTGGGCTCCCGCGCGCGCCCACTGGAGCGTGTCCATGCCGAAGTGGCACTGCAGGTGCACGAGGTGGCGCCCGGCAACCTCGCCCACGAGGGCGGCCTCCATGGGGTCGGGGCCGGGCGCGTTGGCGAGCCACTCCTCGACGCCGTAGAAGTCCGAGGTGACGTGCACCGCCACGCGGTCGTCCCAGTTGCGTCGGTTGGCGTCGAGCCACGAGGTCACCGGCTCACCCTAGCGAGGTCGCGACGGGGCGTCGCCGCACAACTTTCTCACAACGACTGAGAGAAATGGGGAGAAAGAGCCACTTTCGCGCGCCCTGTCCCAATCGCACCTTGCCAGGGCGCACCGAGAAAATTACAGTCGTGGACCAGCGCGGTGTGCCGAAACCTCGGCGCGGCGTGGAACAGGGGCCAGAGTCACGATGACACGAACGAGCCGCGATACGCCTGGGCGTACGTCCGGCTTCGCCCGGCGGCGCATGCGACTTCTCGCACAGCGAAGTCTGTGGCGTCTCGCGGGCCTCGAAGTCCTCGTGGTGGGCGCGCGCGCGGCGGTGCAGTTCCACAACCCCTTCCACGGGATCAACGTTCTCGTCTTGCTCGCCAACGTCGCGCTCTTCGTGCCCGTGCTCTACGGGGCGCGCCGGTTGGGCCTGGCCGGCTCTCTCGGTGCGGCCCTCGTGGAGATCGCGGTCCTCGGGCCCGTGGAGGTCTTGCACCCGAGTCAGACCTGGCAGGTGTGGGGAGGTGCGGGGGCCCTGCTCATCGTCCTCGTCGCGGCGATCGTGTCGGGTCAGCGCGCCGAGCGCGAGTCGCGCCACCAAGCCGCCATCGCCGAGATCGAGCGCGCTCGACTCGTGGGCAACTTCGAGGGCGAGTCGCTCTCGTGGCGGGGACTCTTTGAGGCCCTGCCCTTTGGGGTCGCCCTGCTCGACGACGCGAGCGTCGTGCGTTTTGTCAACGACCCTCTGCTCGCGATGTCGCGGCGCGCGCGCGCCCACGTGGTGGGCGGCAAACTCGACGAATTCGTCGAGGGGGTGTGCGTCGTCTACGACGCCCCGGTGCAGGAGGGTTCGCTGCGATTCGGTGACACTCGCACTCCCGTAGACGTCGAGTTTGCTCCCCTGCGCTTAGCCGGTGGCGAGTGGACCATCGCCT
>JAJYAC010000061.1 GCA_021779735.1 Actinomycetes bacterium | reverse complement strand
ACCTCGCGAAAGCCCTCGAAGCTCACGAGCTCACCGCTCAGCACCGTCGACTGTCCTTCGGCGAGAGTGACCTCGCTACGTGAGGCGTAGCTCGTCGAGGTCACGACACCCAGGGCCAAGATGACGACCCCGAGGTGAGTGACCATCCCCCCGGTAGAGGGCGCGCGCAGCGCGCCTCGCCACGACCCGCGCGCGCGAGCGGCCACGACGTTGAGTCGCAGGGTGCGTAGCGCCGCGCCCGCCGCGAGACTCGCGAGAAAGACCGCCACGAGCTCTCCGGGACGGCGCACCCGCGCGAGAACGAGCACGACGACGACGCCAAGTCCCACCCAGGCCGAGGTGCGCGCGCGCGGCCAGATCACGCCCGCTTTGGCGCTGCGCCAGCCGGCGAGGGGGGCGAGCGCCATGAGAAGGAGCGCGAACACGCCCGCCGGGGCCGCCACGCTCGCGAAGTAGGGGGTGCCCACCGTGACCTGGCTGCCGTTGACCGCCTGGTAGAGCAGGGGGAAGAGCGTGCCCACGAGCACCACGCTGGCAAAGCCCACGAAGAGGACGTTGTTGGCGACGAAGAGGCCCTCGCGCGAGAAGGGGTCCTCGACGCCAAGCGGCGTGCGCAGCGCGTCGCCGCGCCAGGCGAGCAGTCCCAGCCCCCCGGCGAGGCAGGCAAAGAAGAAGCCGATGAGGAGTGGTCCGAGTGTGGACGACGAGAAGGCGTGCACGCTCTGAAGAACCCCCGAACGGGTGAAGAACGTGCCGAGCACCGTGAGAGAGAACGTGATGATGGCCAGCGCCAGGTTCCACACGCGAAAGAGCCCGCGCCGGTCCTGGACGATCACCGAGTGCACGTAGGCCGTACCCGTGAGCCAGGGCAAGAGGGCGGCGTTCTCCACCGGATCCCAGCCCCAGAACCCGCCCCAGCCGAGCACCTGGTAACTCCACCACGCGCCCAACACGATGCCCACCGAGAGAGCGCCCCAGGCGAGCACGCTCCAGCGGCGCTGCTCTAACGCCCAGGTCTCACTGACGCGCCCGGTGACGAGCATGGCGATGGCAAAGGCGAAGGGCACGGTGAAACCCACGAAGCCCGCGTAGAGCAGAGGCGGGTGCGCGGCGACGAGCGGGTTGTCCTGCAGAAGTGCATTCGGCCCGGCCCCCTGACTCGCCGTGCCGGTGAGAAACGGGTCGGCCGGGCCCACCATGAGAAAGGTGAAGAAGGCCGCGACGACGCCCATGACCGCACTGGCCACCATCACGACGGGCTCGTCGCTGCGGCGCCGGTAGTAGAGGGTGACGCCCCAGATCATCGCGTCGAGCAACAGCACCCAGAGCAAGAGCGAGCCCTCGAGGGCCGACCACATGCCGGTGATCGAGTAGAGCAGCGGGGTGAAGGTCGCGTTGTTCTCCGCGACGTAGGCGAAGTGAAAGTCGTGAGTGATGAGTGCGTACTGCATCACCGCTACCGCGGCGAGGATCGCGCCTAGGGCGACGCCCGCGTAGACGTGTGCGCGCCCTCGTGCACCACGGCGCCACGCCACCACCTGGTGCAGCGCGCCCGCCAGGCTCGCGAGCAGTGACATCCAGAGCGCCAGGCGCCCCACCAACGACAGGCTCACCGCACGCTGCCGTTTCGCGCCCGCACGCGGTTGGGGTGCTGGGCGATGTAGGTCGCGCTGTGCTTGACCATGATCTGGGTCGCGTGAAAGACGCTCGCGCGCGCCGAGTCGAAGTGACCCACGACGACGACGGGAATGTTCACCTGAAAGAGTTGGGGCGGACTGCCGACCTCGCTCACGGCAATCGATCCGCGACTGCCCGAGAGGACGAAGTCGGCCCCGCGCGCGGTCTCGACGACGGGATTACCCACGACACCCTCTAAGCGGATCTCGCGAGTGCCGAGCGAGGCTCGACTGGCGAGGGCTTGGTCCACCGTCTCGAAGTAGTTGAGCGAGTGAAGCAGGCCCTGACTGAGAAGCGCGAGGATCGCCGCGATGATCACCACGAGCACGAGCGCGCTGCGCGCGCGAGAGCGCCGCGGAGCGCGCGCCTCCAGTGGGGCGAGGTCGAGCGTCTCAGTCACGCGCGCGCCACCACAGCGAGGCCGCGTAGAGAGCGAGTCCGACGAAGGTGACGAGGTAGCCGGCGGCGACGTAGCCCACTAGCGCACGCCCTCGCGCCGACGCGCCTCGAGCGCGCCCTCGAGCGCGCGCGTGGCCCTCGCGTCACGGGTGACCTCGAGCCGATAGCGCGCGCGCAACAGCCACGCGAAGGCGAGGCTGAAGGCGACGAAGCTTAGGAGCAACGTCCAGGCCATCGAGCCGTGGACCTTGAGCGAGCGATTCGTGGTGAAAACCGTCGCGCCCTGGTGCAGCGTCTTCCACCAGAGAACCGAGAAGTGGATGATCGGCACGTTCACCGCGGCGAGCAGGGTGTAGACGGCTCCGCGACGCGCGCGCGACTCGAGGTCGTCACTGGCTCGCCGCAGCGCGAGGTACCCCAGGGCGAGCACGCCGAGGATGGCCGTCGAGGTGAGTCGCGCGTCCCAGGCCCACCACACGCCCCAGGTGGGTCGTCCCCAGATAGATCCCGTCGCGAGAGTCAAGACAATGAAGACGAGGCTCACCTCCATCGCGCTGTGGGCCACGCGATCGGCCGCCACCGAGCGCGTGCGCGCCCACAGGTAGAGCGCGCTCGCGATGGTGGCGGTGCCAAAGGAGAGGTAGAGCGCCACCCAGGCGAGCGCCGGGTGCACGTAGAGCAGACGCACGAGGTCGCCCTGGACGACGTCGGGCGGCGTGACGACGAGGCCGAGGTAGATGGTCAGAGCCAGCAACGCGAGCGTGACGGGTCCAAGGAGGCGGGCGGGCAGCTGTTTCATCACAAATCCTCCAGTACACCGTAAAGGAGAATGCCCAGACCTAGGTAGGCGACGAGCGCGCAGACGAGGATGAGCCACCACGGGGCCAGCGCGCCCCCCGAGACGGCCGCGGAGTAGGCCCGCTCCCCCGCGACGAGCAGCGGGGTCATCGCGGGCAGCGCCACCAGGGGCAACAGAGTCGCCGCGCCCTCGCCGGCGCTGAGAGCCCCGTAGAGCGTGCCCGCCGCGGCGAGGCCGGCGAGGGCGAGGGTCATCGAGGGAGCCGCGCGCAGCGTGCCGGCGAGGGACGTGTGCAAGAGCAGGACCGATCCGCTCGCGAGCACGAGGGCGGCGCTCGCGAGCTCGACGAGGAGGGCGAGGGACTTGCCGAGAAAGACCCCCGCCGGATCGAGCCCGAGGGTGGCGACGGACGAGCGGGTCCCCGCGGCGCGCTCGAGGCCGTGAGAGCGCGTGATCATGAGTAGGGCCACCAGCACGAGGACGAGGTAGAAGAGCCCCGGGCCCGCGCCCGAGGAGCCGGCGCGCGAGGGCCCCAGCGCGAGGCCGGCGAGCACGAGGGCGATGACGCCAAAGGGCACGACCTGCCAGAGCAAGACACGGCTGCGCGCTTCGATGCGCAGGTCCTTAGCCGCGACGAGCAGGGCGACGCGAATCACGAGTCGCCCACCACGCGCCCGCCGGCGAGGCGCAGGACCCGGGCTGCGCGCTCGAGGCCGAGGGGCTGGTGCGCGCTCACCAGAATCGTCGCCCCCGCGTCGAGCGCCACGCCGATCACGTCATCAAAGAGGACGCGCCCCTCGTCATCGAGTGACGCGTAGGGCTCGTCGAGCAGCCACAGCGGCGCGCGGCGCACCAGCAGCCAGGCGAGGCCCACTCGCCGACGCTGACCCGCGCTGAGAAGGCGCGCGGGCGTGTGCGCGCGCGACGAGAGGCCCACGCGAGAGAGAGCGTCGGAGATCCCCTCACGCGACAGTGCGAGCGCGCGCGCGGCGAAGGTCAGGTTTTCGAGCACCGTCAGGTCGTCGTAGAAGGATCCCTCATGGCCGAGCCAGCCCACGCGTCGGCGTAGTTCGCGCCGGTCACCTCGCGCGAGGTCGACGCCGGCGACGCGTCCCTCGCCACTCGAGAGTCCGACGAGACCGCCGAGGAGTCGCAGCAGGCTCGTCTTGCCCGCCCCGTTGGAACCGCTCAGCACGGTGAGGCTCGCGCTCGTTACCTCGAGGTCGACGCCCGCGAGCAGCGGAAAGCCCCCCGCGATCACGACGGCACCGGCCAGGTGCACCATCGGCTCGCCTCCGACCGCCATGGAGCTAGGCGCCGAGGGCGCGAAGGTCCGCGGCGACCATCATCTCGATCAGCCCGTAGAAGTCGACTTCGCTGCGCCAGGCGAGTTGGCGCCGGGCCTTCTCGGCGTCACCGATCAGCAGGTCCACCTCGGCCGGGCGCAGGTACGCGGGGTCGACCACCACGTGGTCCTCGTAGTTCAGGCCCGCCGCGGCGAAGGCCACCTCACAGAGCTCGCGCACCGTGTGCGTCTCGCCCGAGGCCACGACGTAGTCCTCGGGGGCGTCGCTCTGGAGCATCGCCCACATCGCGCGCACGTAGTCCCCCGCGTATCCCCAGTCGCGCTGGGCCTCGAGGTTGCCCAGTCGCACCTCGCTCGCGTGACCGGCCTTGATGCGCGCGGCCGCGTGGGTGACCTTGCGCGAGACGAACTCGAGACCGCGCCGGGGCGACTCGTGGTTAAAGAGGATGCCCGAGACGGCGAAGAGGTCGTAGCTCTCGCGGTAGTTCACGGTGATCCAGTGCCCGTAGACCTTGGCCACGCCGTAGGGACTGCGCGGGTAGAACGGCGTCTCCTCGTTCTGGGGCACGTGGTGAACGCGGCCGAACATCTCCGACGAACTCGCCTGGTAGAAGCGAATCGAGGGATCGACGACGCGAATCGCGTCAAGGAGTCGCGTCACGCCCAGGGCCGTGGACTCGCCGGTCGCCACCGGCTGGGTCCACGAGGCCGTGACGAAACTCTGCGCGGCGAGGTTGTAGACCTCGTGGGGGGCGAACTCACGCAGGGCCATGATGAGAGACGCGCCGTCGGTGAGATCGCCCGAGATCAAGCGCAGGCGATCGAGGAGGTGGCTGATGCGCTCGGTGCCCACGGTCGAGGTGCGTCGCACCAGGCCGAGGACCTCATATCCCTGGTCGAGGAGGAGTTCGGCGAGGTAGGACCCGTCCTGACCGGTGATGCCGGTGATCAGCGCTCTCTTGGCCACGAAGTCCCTCCGGGGCCCGGGCTCGAGCGGGCCAGGCACCACTGTAGTGGCGCCTCGGACCCGCCTCCGGGGCCGCGTTAGGGCGCGCGCAGGCGCACGAGGCTGTCCGTCGCCGCGTCGACGGCCCAGAGGTAGGGGCCGGCCGCGGCGAGGTCGCCCACGACGCTAAAGCGCGAGCGGTACGGGTTCGACGAGTCGTTCGCGCCGTGGGCGAAGGCGCCCGAGGAGATCACGTACTCCTGGATGGGCGAGACGGTGCCGCGTCCGGAGACAATCCACACGTGCACGCCGTCGGAGACGACCACGTCGGCGCCGCGCGCGCCAATCGTGCCCACGACGAGTCCGGTCAACGCGTCGTACTCGCTCACCCCCCTCGCGTCGGCCACCCACACGTGGGCGCCGTCGGCCGAGAGCGCGCCCGCGCCCGCGTCGAGGATGGTGGCGATGACCTGATCGGTGTTGGCGTTGATCTCGGTGAGCGCCAGTCCGTTCGTCGCCCACACGTGCACCCCGTCAGAGGCGACCGCCACCGCGTTGGGCACGGCGACGACCGCCATGACCCGCCCCGTGAGCGCGTTGATCTCGGTCACTCCCTGGGGATCGGTCACCCACACGTGCATCCCGTCGTCACAGATCGCCCCGGCGCCCGGATCGCTGATGTGGGCGACGACCTGGCCGTTCGTGGCGTCAATCTCGGTCACCCCCGCGTTGTCGGTAACCCAGGCGTGCGCGGCGTCCACCGCCACGCCCGCGGCGCCGTTGTCGCCAATGGTGGAGACGACCTGGCCCGAGACCGTCGAGACGTCAAGGACTTGCCTGCCCGTGGTGACCCACGCGCCCGCCGCGTTGGCCGCCACGTGCAGCGGCTCGTAGGCGCCGAGGGGGATCTGGGCGATGGTGGCGGGCATCTGGCCCGCGGCCGCTCGCGACAGACCCAGGGCCGCCACGGCCTGGACCCACGTGTAGCGCACGGTGCCCGACCACACCGGGGTGAAGATCGAGTTCGACGAGAACGCGGCCGCGAGAGAGCCGCCCTTTAGATACCAGCCCACCCCCATCGACGGCACCGCCGGCGGGTTGAGGCGCTCGGGACGCGTGCTCAGTATGGCGTCGCGCGCGCCCCAGCAACCGCGCGCGGTGCGCGTGCAGCTCGCCGAGCGCGCCCACGAGGGTGTGCCCGCGCCGTAGGGGGCGGGCCCGCCCTGGTACATCCAGGCGAAGTCCGCCGCGGACGCGGCGCTCGCCGCCGGCACGCGGGCGAGGAAGTTGGCGAAGCCAATCGTGGGCGCGCTCGCGCGGGTCGCGGCCGAGAGCGCGTAGCCGTTGAGCGT
>JAJYAC010000060.1 GCA_021779735.1 Actinomycetes bacterium | reverse complement strand
CCACGAACTGCTCGTCCGCGAGGGTCGAGCCACCGTACTTGATGGCCTCGGTGAGTACTTCAGCGATGGAACGGTGCAAGCGACGGATCTCGATGGTCGAGAGAGAGTCCGACGGGCGGTCGTAGCGCAGCCCCGCGTTAAAGAGCGTCTCGTCGGCGTAGATGTTGCCGATCCCACAGATGATGTCCTGATCGGTCAGGACGGTCTTGAGGGCGGTCGTGCGGCTGCGCAGGATCGCGGCGAAGCGGTCCCAACCAAACTGGTCCTCGAAGGGATCCAGGCCCAGGTGCGCCAGTTCGGGTACCGCGCCTCGCATCGCCAGCCCGTCTCCGCCGATGGCCAGTCGCGCGAACTTCGAGATCTCGACGTCGGCCCCCTCGCCCGGGGGTGTCGAGTGGAAGATCTCGCCGAAGGTGCGCGGGTCCACGAAGCGCAACTCACTGGCGGGGGTGAAGGAAAACACCGCGTGAGTGTGCTTGGGCTTGGGGTCCTTGGGGCCCTTCGCGCGCAGGAGTTGGCCGCTCATGCCCAGGTGGATCACCAAGTGCGTCGCGTTGTCCAGTCCGATGACGAGGTACTTGCCGAGTCGCGAGACGTCGCGCACGCCGCGTCCCTCGACGAGGGCGCGAAAGTCCTTCACGCTCTTGTGGCGGCGCACGACGCGGCCGTTGGTTACCGAGACGGCCTTGATCTTCTTACCCACCAGGTCGCGCGCGAGGCTCGCGCGCACGGTTTCGACTTCGGGGAGTTCAGGCACGCACACCCGCCCCGTAGGCCGCGCGCGCCGCAGCCGCCTCAGCCGCCTTCTTCGAGGGTCCCCGACCGACGCCGCGCGCGTGGCCGTCGATGACGACGGTCGCTTCGAAGGTCGTCGCGTGGGCCGGTCCCTCGCCGCTCACCTCGTAGATCGGCTCGCCCAGTCCGTGCGCGTCGGCCCACTGTCGCAGGCGCGTCTTGGGGTCGACCTCGCTGGGATCGCTCGCCGCGTCGGCCAACGCCTCGCCCAGTGACTCGTGCACGAACGCCTTGGCCGCCTCGAAACCGAGATCGAGGTAGAGCGCGGCGACGACCGCCTCGAAGGCGTCGGCGAGCAGCGACGAGCGCTCGTGGCCGCGCGACTTCACCTCTCCGCGGCCCAGGCGCAGGTAGGGCGCGAGGTCGAGTCGACGCGCCGCGCGCGCGAGCGAGGCCTCGTTGACCACGCGCGAACGTACGAGCGATCCCGTGCCCTCGTTCAACTCGGGGTAGAGGGTCACGATGACGTCGGCCACCGCGAGGTCGACCACGGCGTCACCGAGGAATTCGAGTCGCTCGTTGGAGTCGCAGTCGTGCTCGGCGGCGTAACTCGAGTGCGTGAGGGCCACGGCGAGGGCCTCACTGTGCGCACTCAGCCCCAAGCGCTGCGCGAGGGGTTCGAGCGACGTCACTCGTGGCGACCTCAGGCCGCGTGCAACTTCGCGGCAACGTAGTCGACGGCGCTGCGCACCGACGCCAGGCCCTCGAGGTCTTCGTCGTCGATGTGAAAACCCGCCACCGCCTCACTGAGGCTCTCCTCAATCGCTTCGACGAGCTCGATGAGAGCGAGCGAGTCGGCGCCGAGGTCATCGAAGGTGGCGTCCTCGCCGATCGAACTCGCGTCGATCTCGAGGATTTCGGCTAGCTGGGTGCGCACCAGAGCCAGAATTTCGTCTCTCGACGGTGGGCTAACGGCGTCAGCGGACATGACGACTCCTTTGTGGTGATTCCACACTACCGAGACGACGGGCCCGAAATGGGGATTCCCCCTAGTGATCAGGCCGAATCGCGCTACGCGTACGGGCGACGACCCCGCTCGCGTCCATTTCGGCCGCCACCCGCAGCGCGTTCATGATCGCCGTGGCGTTCGAGGAGCCGTGGCTGATGACGCAGATCCCCTCGAGTCCGAGCAGCAGCGCGCCCCCCTGATTGTCCGGCGAGAGCGTCGCGGCGAGGGGTGCGAGGTACTCCAACAGCACGCGTCCCGCAGCCCGCGTCTCGTCGTTGGTGTCGATAACCCCGAGCATCATCTTGACGATGAAGGTCAGCGAGCCCTCGAGCGTCTTGAGTGCGACGTTGCCCGTAAAGCCGTCGGTCACCACGACATCCACGGGCGAGGGGATGAGGTCGCGACCCTCGACGTTGCCCGCGAAGTCAAAGCCCCTCGTCTCGCCCAAGAGACGGTGAGTCTCCTTGACGAGCGGCGTGCCCTTGGAGGACTCCTCGCCAATGGAGAGCAGGCCCACCCGAGGAGTGGCGACTCCGTAGTGCGCCGACACGAAGGCGGCCCCGAGCTGGGCGAACTGCACGAGCATCTCGGGCGTGCACTCGGCGTTCGCCCCGGCGTCGACTAAGACCGTGGGCGTGCGCCCGGGATTGGGAATCGGCGTCGCGATGCAGGGGCGGATGACGCCGGGCAGGCGGCCCATGCGCAACAGCGCCGAGGCCATCGTGGCACCGGTGTTACCCGCCGAAACCATGGCGCTCGCGCGCCCGTCGCGCACGAGCTCCGCGGCACGCACGAGCGACGAGTCCTTCTTCTTGCGAACACTCGCGGCCGGGTCGTCGTCCATGGCGATGACCTCGCTGCAGGCGACGACCTCGAATCCCTCGGTGTCACCCAGTGCCTCGGGCACGCCCACGAGGGTCACCGTGAGACCCAGTTCCTCAACGGCGCGCCGGGCGCCGGCGATGATCTCTCGCGGTGCGAAGTCACCACCCATCGCGTCCAGGGCGATGGGCAGGCTCAACTCAGTTGACCTCGACGGCGACGCGACCCTTGTACCACCCGCAGTTCTGACAGACCACGTGGGGCAACTTCGAGGTGGCGCACTGCGGGCAGACGCTGCGAGCCGGCCGCTCGAGCTTCCAGTTCGCCGCGCGACGACTACGCGTCTTGGCCTTGGACGTCTTGCGCTTGGGGACTGCCATCGATCATCTCTTTCGCCGGAACGGACGGACCGTTACACTTCGTGCGACTCGCCGGAATGTTCGCCGAATCGGAGTTCATCAAGCATAGCCCAGCGCGCGTCAGGCGCCGGCGCGCAGTCACAACTGGCCTCGTTGCGGTCGATGCCACAGAACGGGCACAGCCCCGCGCAGTCGGGCCGACACAGGGGCGCGAGGGGAAGGTCCAGCAAAATGGCGTCGTGCACGAGGGGCGCGAGGTCGAGCACGTCGCTCTCGAGGGGGTAGGACTCCTCGTCCCCGGCGACCCGGTCGTGGAGGTAGCGCTCGTCGACATTCACTCGCACGACCCCCTCGACGGCGAGGGAGCAGCGCCGACAGATGCCGTGCCAGGGCGCCTCGAGGACGCCGGTGGCGCGCACTCCGCCGCTGAAGCTCTCCAGGCGAAGTGCCACTACGACCGTGGCCTCGGGGTACACGTCGGTCTCGGCGGGCCCCCGAGGAGCGAACTCGTGGGCCTCGTCAAAGGGAGCTTCGAAGGCGACATTGATGACCGTGGGAGCCTGGCGCACCAGGTGGGCAACGGGCACCAGGTAGGGACTAGTCACGGCCCTTAGTAGGCGTCCTGGTCGAAGAAGGTCGGGCCCTCCTCGCGCGGATGGGTCTCGGGCGCGCTGGGCGCCGGGGCGTCTGAACGCGCGAAGAATTCGTCCTCGGTGCGCGTGGGCTCAAGCAGCGAGGTGGGCAGCCCCTGAGCGCTCAAGCGCTCGCGTCCCGAGTGGGTGGTCTTGAGCAGGCGCTCGAGGACGATCTCGAAATTACCCAGCTTGCCGTCGATGAAGTCTTCGCTCTGATTGATCATCTGGCGGGCTTGGCCCTGCGCGTCGGCCACGATCTGCTCGGCCTTGAGCCGCGACTGTCGAACGATCTCGGTGCGATCGACCAGTCGCGCCGCCTCGGCGCGCACCTGGTCCATGAGTTGCTGCGCCTTTTGCATCTCGGCGGCCATCAACTCCTCGCGATCACGTAGCGCCCAGCGCGCCTCACGAATCTCGTCGGGCAAGTTGCGTAGCGCCTGCTCGAGCAGGGCCAGCACCTCCTCGCGCGGCACGAGAGCCGAGTTGGACAGCGGCATCTGTTTGGCACTCGCGACGAGTTCGATGAGCTGGCGCAGGTCCTCTTCGATGTCGCGCCGCGCGTGGCGAGCGACGTCGGGCGCGAACTCCTCGAAGTCGTCGTAGCCGTCAAAGGTGGTCACGAACGAGCCTCCGGAAACTTGTTCTCCAGGCGTCGGGCCACGGGCGCGGGCACGAAGGCCCGCACGTCGCCGCCGTAGCGCGCGACCTCTCGCAACAGTCGAGAGGCAATGAAGGAGTGATCTGAACTGGTGGGAATGAAGAGCGTCTCGACCCCCGAGAGCGAGCGATTCATCTGGGCCATCTGCAACTCGCTCTCGAAGTCCGAGACCGCCCGCAGGCCCTTAACGATGGCGGTCGCTTCGACGTCACGCGCGACGTTGACGAGCAGGGTGGCGATCGAGACGATACGCACCCGAGGAATGTGCACGCAGCACTCGGCGATCATTTCGCGGCGCTCGTCGAGGTCAAAGAGCGCCTCGGACTTCTGGGGGTTGCGAATGGCGGCCACCACGATCTCGTCGAAGATCTTCGACGCGCGCTCAACCACCTCGAGGTGGCCGTTGTGAAACGGGTCGAAGGACCCGGGAATCAGGCCGACCGTCACGCAGCGTCCTCGGGGACCGATTCGAGCATCGTCACGAGCGTAGTGCCGTAGTGCTTGGTTTTGGTGACCGTCCAGCCGTCGGCTTCGACGTAGCGGTCGTTTTCGACCACGACCCGACGCGCCGGCACGTCGCGCAGGAGCGTGGTCGCGTCCAGCGGACCGTAGGGTGGATCGGCGAAAACGAGATCCACCTCGGCCGGTGGGCGCCACACCGGTAAGGTCGCGCGCACGAAGAAGGCCTCGCCCTCGAGGTGCAGCGATTCGTAGTTGGCCCGGGCCGCGGCCAGGCAGGCCGGATCGGCGTCGACGAAGTAGGCCCGCCGCGCGCCGCGTGAGAGCGCCTCAAGTCCCATGGCGCCCGAACCGCAGTACAGGTCCGCCACGACGAGGTCCACGAGACCCCCGCGGCTCTCGATCATCGAGAAGATCGCCTCGCGCGCGTAGTCCGTGGTGGGACGCACTCCCGGCGGTAGTTTGGCCCTGAGGGAGCGCCCGCGCGCGGCGCCACCGATGATTCTCACCGTCTCAGGCTACGTGATGGACTCAGGACTTGAACAAGAAGTCCGCCTCCTCGTCGTCGACGAAGAAGCGAAGCTCACTGACCAGCTCGGGCACCGCCTCGAGGTTCTCGGCGAGGTCCGCGGCCACGTCGCGCGCGCTGATCAGGAGGTCCTCGTCCTCGCGCAGGCGCGCGAGTCGCAGGTCGCTTCGCCCGCGCTGACGCGCCCCGTAGAGGGTTCCCTCGCCTCGTAGGTCGAGGTCGATCTCGGCGATGGCGAAGCCGTCGCTCGTTGACACCAGGGCCTGGATTCGCGCGCGCGCCTCCTCACTCGGCGCCTCGCCGAGCAGCACGCATCGCCCACGGGCACGGCCCCGGCCCACGCGTCCGCGCAGCTGGTGCAACTGGGCCAGACCAAAGCGCCACGCGTCCTCGATCACCATGACCGTCGCGTTGGCCACGTCGACGCCCACTTCGATCACGACCGTCGCGACGAGCACGTCGATCTCGCCCGCGCGAAAACGTGCCGTGATCTCGTCCTTGGCCTCGCCGGGCATCTGGCCGTGCAAGAGCCCCACGCGCAACCCGACGAGTGGACCCGCGCCCAGGCGCTCGTACTCGGCCACCGCGCTCGCGGCGGCGACGGCGTCGGAGCCCTCCACGAGAGGGCACACGACGTACGCCTGGTGGCCGAGCGCGACTTCGTCGCGCACGAGGCTCCAGCAGTCCTCCTCGGTCATCGTCGAGGACGTCTCGATCGGGGAACGACCGGCGGGCATCTCGTCAAGGACCGAGCGCTCGAGGTCCCCGAAGACGACCATCGCCGCGGTGCGAGGGATGGGCGTGGCGGTCATGACGAGCACGTCGGGATCGCGGCCCTCGCTCGAGTGCTCACGGCCCTTGTCGCGCAGCAGCGCACGCTGCTCGACGCCGAAGCGGTGCTGTTCGTCGATCACGATGAGACCGAGGGCGTTAAAGGTCACGTCCGCGCTGAGCAGCGCGTGGGTGCCGACGATGACGTCGACGGCACCCGCCGCGAGGCCGGCGAGGATACGGCGGCGCTCGGGGGCTCGCGTGCGTCCCGTGAGTACTTCGATCACCACGTCGCGAGTACTAGCGAGCACGCGGTCGTCTCGCACCGCGAGCCCGGAAAAGTCACGGCGCAGGGAGGCGACGTGCTGCTCGGCGAGCACCTCGGTCGGGGCCATCACGGCGCCCTGTCGGCCCCCGCCCACGGCGAGGGCGAGCGCGGCGCTGGCCACGAGGGTCTTGCCCGAGCCCACGTCTCCTTGTAGAAGCCGGTGCATGGGTAGCGGCGAGG
>JAJYAC010000021.1 GCA_021779735.1 Actinomycetes bacterium | reverse complement strand
GCGACCCTCGACATCCTCGGCATCGATCTCGCCGTCCTGCCGGCCATCGTGCCCACGATGGGTCCCGTCGGCGTGGCGAGCGCCCTCGAGGGTGAACCCCTGATCAGCGCCCTCGTTGGCGACCAGCCGGCGTCGCTCTTCGGCCAATCGTGCATCTCGCGCGGCGCGAAGATCACCTTTGGCACCGGCGCCATGCTCAACATGGCGCGAGACGAGCGAGCGCCGGAGTCGATGAGCCGCTTCGAGTCCGGCTGCTTTCCCATCGTCGCGAGGTCGACGAGCGCGAGCATGACGTGGGGTATCGAGGCAATCGCGCTGTCGGCGGGGGCCGCGCTGGACTGGGCGGCCGAGGATTTGCGTCTCCTCGCGAGCGCCGCCGACAGCGGACCACTGGCGGGCAGTGTCGCGACGAGCGAGGGGGTGACTTTCGTCCCCGCCCTGTCGGGACTGGGCACGCCCCAGTGGGACTTCGGAGCGCGGGCCGCTTTCTACGGGATCGCTCGCGGCACCCAACGGGCCCACCTCGTGCGCGCCATCCTCGAGGGTGTGGCGCATCGCGGCGCCGACCTGATCGACGCCGCCGAACACGAAACGGGCGCGCACCTTGACGAGGTACGCGTCGACGGCGGCATGACCGCCAACGACGTGTTCCTCCAGTCGCTGGCCGACGCCTCCGGGCGTCAGATCGCCGTGTCGCCCGAGCGAGAGGCCACGACGCGCGGCGCCGGGCTCATGGCCCTCGTGGGGGCCGGCCACCTAGGTCTCGACGACGTGGAGTCCCTCTGGCGTCCGACCCGCGTGCTCGTGCCGTCGCTGAGCGACGACGAGCGCCTCGCGCGGCGCGCCACGTGGGCGCAGGCGGTCGCCCGAGCCGCCGGGACGATTCCCGCGCTCAGCGAGATCCACTTCTAGCTCAACCAGGGCGCGTCGCGCGTCGCCACGTCGAGAGACGTCCCCGACTCGAGGAGCCGGCGCGACAGCGTCAGTTGACGCGGCATGTTCAGGCCCACCACGCCCGTGACGACGGCACCGTGGCTGTAGAGGGCCAACCAACGTCCGTCGTCGCGCTCGAGGACGCGCGTCACGTCATCGCCGGGGTGTGGGTGTCCCAGCAGCTGAATCTTGCGCCCGTACTGGTCCGACCAGAAGTAGGGAACTAGCGGCGGAAGGGACTCCCCACGCACCCAGTAACGCGCGAGACTTGCTGCGTGATCCGCGGCGACCTGCCAGTGCTCGATGCGCACCAACTGTTCGCCGAGCGGTCCTCGCCAGGTGAAACGGGCGACGTCGCCCAGTGCGGCGACGCGCTCGGTCGCCATCAGGTGCTCGTTCACGACGACCCCATTGTCCAGCGTGAGTCCGGAGGTGGCGAGCCACGCGTCATTGGGGACGGACCCCGCACCGACGACGACCGTCGCGGCCGAGAACGAGTCTTCGCCCTCGACGTGGACGATCAACTCGCCGTCGCTCGAGGTGACGTCAGAGACGCGCTGGTTCACTCGTAACTCGACGCCAGCCTCGCTCGGCAGGCGACGCAGCCAGCCGGCGACCGTGGGTCCGAGGGGCCCCACGAGAGGTGCGTCGGCCATCTCAAAGACCACGGGCTCAAGTCCACGCGCGAGGAGCGACGTCGCGACTTCGGCACCGACGAATCCACCGCCGATCACCGCCACCCGACGTCGCGCGCTAAGGGAACTGACGTCTCGAAGAAGACGTTCGGCGTCGTGACGCGTGCGCAACACGTGCACGTACTCGTCGGCGTGAAGGGTGAGCCGGCGCGCTCGCGCGCCGGTGGCGATCGCGACGTGAGTTCCGGCCACCGAGGACCCGTCGTCGAGGTGCACGGTGGTCGTGGCCACGTCGAGGGCGCGCGCGCCCACGCCGACGCGCAGCGTCACCTCAGCCGCCGCGAGACGCTCGTCCGTCGCCAGTCGAGTTTGATCTAGGGGCCACGTTCCCGCGAGAACCTGCTTGGACAAGGGTGGTCTGTCGTACGGCGCGTCAGGCTCATCACCGATCAGCGTGAGCGCCCCGTCGAAGCCTTCGCGACGCAGCGACTCCACGAGACGCCACCCCGCGAGTCCCGCGCCGACGACGACGACGTGATCGCCTCCGTCCAGAGTGTTCACGAGAACATCGCGAGCCACTCGCCCGCGCTCGCTGGCACGAGGACCCGGTTGGTTGCGCGCACGTCGCGCAGCGGCGCGCTCGGTGACGATGAGTAGAAGTGACCGGGAAAGAGCTCAACAACTCCCGGCACGTCCGCGAGACGCTGGGAGAGCGTCCGGTACATCTCCGCCGGATCCGAGCCGGGCAGGTCCGTTCGACCGCAGCCGTCGAGAAAGAGGGTGTCGCCGCTGACCAGGCGCCCCTCGAAGAGCAGGCACTGACTACCGGGGGTGTGCCCGGGGGTGTGGATCATCGTGAGCGAGAGCTCGCCCACCGCCAGCGTGTCACCCCCCGCGTGCGCGACGAGGTTGCCGGTGGTGACGCCCGTCGAACGCGTCACCCACTCAACCTCTTCGCGCTGGACGTGCACCGCGACGTCAACGGTTTCTAGTAGTTCCGCGATGCCTTCGACGTGGTGGTTGGCGTACGTGCCGCCAACGTGGTCGAAGTGGTAGTGCGTGGCGATCGCACCGACGAGACGCATGCCGTCAGCCTCAAGAACGTCGACGAGTTCGTGCGGTCGGTACGCGGGGTCGATGAGGACGGCCTCCCCGGTGTCGCGGTCTCCGAGGGCGTACACGAAGTTCACCATCATCGTGGCCATGTCGTCGCCCACGGCGAAGTCACGCCCCGCCAGCAGCTGGCGAAAGTAGACGCGACTCACGACTCTTCGGCGACCCGGCTCAGTCGTGGGGCGAGCTCCTCGACCTTGATTTGAGTGGCGCGGAGTCGCGCCTCGAGATCTTCGATGATCGCCGTCGCTCTTTCTAACTTGGCGAAGAGGTCATCAACCGACACCTCACCTTCGTCGAAGGACGACACGATGGCGTTGAGCTCCCCAGCCGCGTCGTTCCAGTTTCCCACCGCACTCATGGTGTTCCCTTCTCCTTGACCACACTGATGAAAGAGCCGTCAGTCACGCGCACACTGAGCTCGTCACCGACGGCGACGCTGGCGAGCGAGCGCACGACCTGGCCCTCGCGCGTCGTGATGATCGACCACCCCTGGGCGAGACGTCGCGAGGGATCGTACGCCGCGAGTAGTTGACGCGACGTCGCCAGGTGACGGGCGGCGACTTCGAGAATGCGTCGTGAGGAGACCGCGAGCCGATCACGAGTCGAGCCCAGGTGGCGGGCCTCCGCGCGCAGGCGGTCGCGCACGGCGAAGTTCATCGTCCGTCGACGCTCAGCGAGGTAGTTGTCCGCCTCGTCGAGCACCGCCGCGCCGGACTGAGACGCGCGTCGCGCCGGTGCGACCACGTTTCGCTCGCGCCACTCCTGGACCCGGTTCACCACTTCTTCGCCCAGCTTGGTCGGCGTAATCGCCCTCGTGTGCGCCACGAGGTCGGCCACCGATTCGTCTCCGGTGTGGCCGATGCCCGTAAAGACTGGCGTGGAACACGCGGCGATGGCCCGCGCCACCCGCTCGTCATCAAAGCACGCCAGGTCGCCCTTGGACCCGCCGCCGCGAACTACGCAAATCACCTCGACGCCGGCCCCGTCGAGCGCCTCGAGGGCTCGCACAATTTGCGGCGGCGCAGCGTCTCCCTGGACGAGGGTGGTCACCACGCGCACGTCAAAGGAGAAGCCCGATCGCCCCAGCTGACCGATGAAGTCATTGAACCCCTCCGTTTGGGGGCTCGCGACGAGTCCCACGCGCAGCGGCACCGGCGCGAGTGAGACACGCTTGTTGGCCTCCAAAAGCCCCTCGGCGCCGAGGCGCGCGATCAGCTCGGCGCGTCGACGGGCGACGTCGCCGAGCAGGCTCGACACGTCGACGTCGGTCACGGTAAAGCCCAGTCGCCCCTGGGGGGCGTACACGTCGACGTAGCCGTAGAACGAGACGATCATGCCGGGCTTGAGGGCCACGCCGCTCTCAGCGAGGGCCCGCTTGATCGGCGCCCACTGGCTCGCCCAACAGTGAGCGTTGAGAACCGCTCGTTTGGCGTCAGAGGTCGCCGCGCCCGCGTCGGCCACGTCGACGTAGAGGTGACTCTTCTCGTACACCTTCACAATCTCACCGCGCACCCAGCGTGGGTGACGGCGTCCAAAGGATGACTCGAGGTGCTCGGTGATCAATCGATAGAACTCGCCGACGTCAATGACGTTCTCTTGGAGGGCGTCGGAACTCACGATGTGAGGCTAGCCCCGGCCTGTTACGTAATTGTCATTTGAGTCACGGCCCGATGTGTGAAAAACTGACCTCGGATGGTGAGTCGACTGGGCGGCCGCGCCGCCTTCGGGCGGCGAGGAAAGTCGGGGCTCCACAGGGCAGGGTGCTCGCGAAACGTGAGTCGTGGTGACGCGCAGGACAGTGCCACAGAAAACAGACCGCCGATGACCCGGGCAACCGGGTACAGGTAAGGGTGAAACGGTGCGGCAAGAGCGCACCAGCGTCGCGGGCGACCGTGACGGCTAGGTAAACCCCACCCGGAGCAAGATCAAACACGGAGCATCCGCGGCCCGCGGGTCGAAAGACAGCTCCGAGGTAGATCGCTGAGATGGATGGCCGCCCACCCTCTTCGGAGGTGGACAGAACCCCGCTTACAGGTCGACTCACCATCCCCTTGATTCACGTGTTACCCGACGAACTGAAAGTAGACGAAGTGCCCCATCTGCCATTCCGAGAACTCCCGGTGGCTGATCCAGGCACACCAGATGTCCGCTCCGCGCGTCACTACCTCTTTTGGCTGGCTCGACTCCAGCGCGGCACGATCGTCGCGGCGACCGGCGCGGCGACTGTCTGGATGCTTTCTCAAGCCCTCCTCTGGGCGGCGGTCGGAGGCGCGGTCGACCACGGCATTGCGGGGGGGCACGCCTCGCAGCTGTGGCTCTGGGCCGGACTCATCCTGCTCCTCGGCGTGACCCAAGCGGTGAGTGGTGCGTTGCGACATCAACTGGCCGTGACCAATTGGATGCGCGCCACCTATCGGACCGTCCAGGTGGTGGGACGTCACATCACCACGTCGGGTACCGCACTCACCGACGTCATTCCCTCGGGCGACATCGTGAACTCCGTCGGCGCCGACGCGCCGCGCATTGGCATGGCTTTTGACTCGCTCGCGCGATTCATCGGCGCCATCATCTCGTGGCTGATCGTCTCGGTGATCTTGTTGAGGTCGTCACACCTGCTCGGACTGATCGTCCTCATCGGCGTGCCGACGCTGGCCGCTCTCACGACGCCAATGATGAAACCCCTCCACGCGGCCCAGGCCGCTCAACGTGAGGCCACCGGACGACTGGCCGCGCTCGGCACTGACACGGTTGCGGGACTTCGCATCTTGCGTGGGATTGGTGGCGAGGAGGTGTTCTCAAGTAACTACAACGCCCAGAGCGATCTCGTACGTCGAGCCGGAGTGCGCGCGGCCGTGCCCCAGGCCGCACTCGAGTCCGGACAACTCTTGCTCCCCGCGATCCTCACGAGCGTGGTGACCTTCATCGGCGCGCGCGAGGTGGCCCGCGGGACCCTGCAGCCGGGCCAACTCGTTTCCTTCTTCGGGTACGCGACGTTTCTCACCACACCCCTACGCGAAGTCATCCAGTACTCGATCATGGCGACGCGCGCCTACGTCGGCGCCGGCAAGGTGGTGCGTCTGCTGCGCGTGGCGCCCACCGTCGACGAGCCCGCGTCGCCCCGAGCGTGGCCCGAGCGCGTAGAGGTACTTGACGACGAGCGAAGCGGCCTGCGCCTCACGCGGGGCCAGATGACGGCGGTGGTCACCGAGACGCCCGCCGAGTCCGCGGCGCTCGCGGATCGACTCGGACGTTTCACGGCCGACGTGAAGGGGGTGTGCGTCAACGGAATAGCACTCGCGGACTACTCGCTCGCCGACACGCGCCGGCACATCGTGGTCAACGACATCGAGCCGCGACTCTTCTCGGGGAGGTTGCGCTACGAACTGGTGCCTCACGACGTCAGTTCCGATGAGCGCATCCTCGCGGCACTCAACGCCGTCAGCGCCCTCGACGTCCTCGACGCCCTCGACGACGGACTCGAAACCCGCGTCGACGAGCGAGGTCGCAGCTTCTCGGGTGGCCAGCGCCAGCGGCTCTCCCTCGCGCGCGCGCTGCTCACCGACGCCGACGTCCTCATCCTCGTGGAACCGACGTCCGCCGTCGACGCCCACACCGAGGGTCGAATCGCTACGCGCCTCGGCGAGATGCGACGCGCGCACTCCACCCTCATCACGTCGACCAGCCCCTTAATGCTTGAACGAATGGACCACGTCTTTCTCGTCGCCGACGGTCGCGTCGTCGCCCAGGGAACGCACCACGACCTGGTCACGTCGTCCTCGCTCTACCGACAGATCGTCTTGAGGGAGGACTCGTGAGTAGTTTGCCCGTCGCCGACGCGGCCGCCGTGCGCGCCCACGCACTGGTCCTCATTCGCCAACACCGCCGCGAGGGTGGACGCATGCTTGCGCTCTACGCCATCGCCGCCGCGGTCGCTCTCGTGCCGGCGTGGATCATTGGCCAGATCACAAACCTCGCGGCCCACCATCAACTCACCGACGCGCTGATCACTCGTGACGTAGCGGGTCTCTTCGGGGCATCGCTGGCCTACGCGGGGCTCTCGTTCCTCGCTCGACGACGCAGCTACATCTTGGGCGAGCGAATCTTCGCCCAACTGCGCGAGGAGTTCCTCGCCAGCGTGCTGTCGCTGCCGCTCGTGGAGGTGGAGCGCACGAGCACGGGCGATCTGCTGAGTCGCACCACCAATGACATCGACGCGCTCGCGCGCACCGTTCGCTTCGCGGTGCCCGAGTGGCTCGTTGCTATCGTGCAGGCGCTCATCACTATCGTGGCGATGCTGCTCGTCAGTCCTCTCGCGAGCGTCGCCAGCCTCGTGTCAGTACCGCTGCTCTTTCTTTCGACTCGACGCTACCTGCGCTTCGCGCGTCCCGGCTACGTTCGCGAGCGCGTCAGCTACGCCACCCTGTCCGGAACCGTCGCCGAAACAACCGAGGGGGCTCGCACGGTCGACGCGCACCGACTGGGTGAACGTCAACGCACGCGCATCAACGACAACGTGCGTGAGAATTTCTACTCCGAGATGTACACGCTGCTCATGCGTCTCACGTGGTTTCCCACCGTCGAGACGGCCTTCTCGCTCGCCGTCGCCATGACGCTGGGCTGGAGCGGATGGCTCGCGCTGCACCACTCGATCACCGTCGGCGCGGCGACGACGGTCACGTTGTACGTCGTGCAAATCAACGACCCACTCGATCGGATCATCTCCTGGCTCGATGAACTCCAAATCGGCCAGACGTCGATGGCCCGCCTCTTCGGCGTGGCGAGCGTGCGGGACGATCGACCCCTGGGCGGACCCGAGCCGGTCGAAGAGACCATCACCGTCGAGAACGTGTCCTACTCCTATCGCGAGGGCCGCGACGTGTTACACGACGTGTCACTCACCGTGCGGCCCGGCGAGCGACTCGCCATCGTGGGTCCCTCGGGCGCCGGCAAATCCACCCTGGGCCGACTCATTGCCGGCATCGACGCGCCGCGCGAGGGGTCGGTGCGTGTGGGCCAGGTCGAGCTCGCCCAGATGCCGCTCTCATCTCTGCGACGCCACGTCGCTCTGGTGACCCAAGAACACCACATCTTCATCGGCACCGTGCGCGACAACCTCGCCCTCGCCGATTCCTCAGCCACGGACGACGAGCTCGTGCGCGCTCTCGACGCGGTGGACGCGCTCGAGTGGGTGCGCGCCCTGCCGCGCCAACTCGACACCGAGTTGGGCACGACCGGCTACGCCCTTACGGCCGCCCAGGCCCAACAGCTGGCCCTCGCGCGCCTCGTCCTCGCCGACCCGCACACGTTGGTACTCGACGAGGCAACCGCACTACTGGATCCGCGAGCCGCCCGTCACCTCGAGCGCTCACTCGCGGCGGTACTCGCCGGGCGCACCGTCATTGCCATCGCCCACCGTTTACACACCGCGCACGACGCGGACCGGGTCTGCGTGGTCATCGAGGGACGCATCGCCGAGCTCGGTACGCACGACGAACTGGTGGCCCTGGGCGGCGAGTACGCCTCGCTCTGGCGCAGCTGGCGCAGTGAGGGTCCCGCCGACTCGTAGGCTTTGGCCGTGGCACGACCCCTACGTGGTGACGAGATCCTGGCCTGTCCCCATCGGGTCGCGCTCTCGCGGGGCGAGCCCTTCACCTTTCGCGCCGCGCCCGAGAGCGTGCAGATCCAGCGACGACGGCGCGACGCTGAGGCCCAGCGTGATCTCGTGCTGGACGAAGTGTTTGCCACGCACGAGGGGGCCGCGCGACCGCACGGAGTCGACGAGACCCTCAAGCACCTCGACGTCGGCACGGCGCTGATACTGTCTCCGCACCTACCTGATGACACCGTCGGGCGTCGCCGCGCGAGAGTGCAGGCACTCGTGCGCGTGGGACGCGTCGGCCCGCGCTACGCGTACGCCCCCCTACTCATCAAGAACATCGAGGTCGTCGAAGCCGCCCTCACGCGCCGAACCCTCGAGGGGTCCCTCGAGCGCCTCTCTCCCACAGAGGCACAGTTTACGAACGGACTCGGCGTGCGCTCCTCTCCCTCGGTCACTCGCAGTGGCATCGCCCTGGCGCACGCGACACGAGTTCTCGAGACCCTGGGCCACGCCGGCACCGTCTCCTACGGCGCCATCGTGGATCGGCGCCAACGGGTCTTCTGGTTTGACCTCTCCAGCCGCGACTACCCGCGCTTTAACCTCGCGACCTACGACGAGCTCTACGAGCGACGCCTCGTGGTGCTCGAAGGTCACGACCGCTGGATGCACGACGACGGCCCCTTCCCCACCAAGCCTTACTGGCACCGCGACTGCCTCGACTGCCCGTACGCGCCGCACTGTCACAGCGAGCTCGAAGAAACAGACGACGTGTCGCTGACCCGCTTTACCAACGCCAAGCAACAGGCCCTCTTGCACGAACACGGCGTCACCACTCGCGCACAGTTGGCGCGCCTCGACCCCGCGCGAGCGCGCGCAGCTCGTCGCGCCGTGGCGCTGGAACCTTCAGTCGAGGACATTCTCGGGGTGGCGATCGACAAGCTCGAAGATCTGATCTATCGAGCCCGCGCCCACGCCTACGGAGGGCCGCTACGCATCGTCGATCGAGACGCGGTGGGCTGCCCCACGGCCGACGTCGAGATCGACATCGATATGGAGAGCTACGCGGATGCGACGTACCTCTGGGGCGCGTCGGTGAGCGTGGGAACCGGCGTGACGGCCGTCGCCCCCGGGCACCGACACTTCGTGCACTGGGGCCCCCTCGACGCGGAGGCCGAAGCCCGCCTCTTCGCGCGATTCTGGGCGTGGTTTCAGACTCTGCGCGACACGTGTCGCCACGAAGGTCTGCGCCTCGCTGCGTACTGCTTCTGGGCCCAAGCCGAAGACGGCGCCATGAACCGCGCCGTGGCCGTGCCCGTCGAGGGGGGGCCCTCACTGGAGGACCTGCGCCTCTTTCGCGAGGAGGTTCCGAGTCAGTGGATTGACCTGCACGCCCTCGCCAAGGCCCAGATCCAAACCGAGGGTCCACTCGGGCTCAAACTCCTCGCGACCGGCGCCGGCTTTCACTGGCGCGATCCGTCGCCCAGCGGCGAGGCGTCAATGGCCTGGTACGAAGTCGCACGCGGCGAGGGCCCCCTCGCCGACGCCTCGCGCGAGCGGCTCCTGGCCTACAACGAGGACGACTGTCGAGCCACCAAGGCCCTGCGCGACTGGCTCAACGGGCCCGCGCGCGATCTCGCCCATCGCGACGAGGTGTAGGCCCGGCGCCGATCGTTAGCATTTAGCGGTGACACCCTCGACGAGCCCGGATGCGAGCCGTCCTCGCGCGTGGGCGCTGGGAGCTCTGCTCGCGATCCTCGGACTCGCCCTGTCGGTGCTGAGCGCCTGGGCAATTTCCCTGCTCGCCCGAGGTCAACTCACTCGAGGCGTGATCGCGCTCGCGGTTGTCATCCTTACTCGCCTCCTCGCCTCGGCCGGGTCGGACGCGTGGACGACGCGCGCCGCCGCGCGCACGCGGGCCCACTTTCGTCGTGTCGTGCCCTCCCTCCTCGAGCAGCCCCGCCCGCACGGCGCTCGAGGCGACGGTGACATCTCTCTCGCGATCGAGGACGTGTCCTCCGCGTCGGCCCTGGAGGTTCTCTCCGCGAGCGCGCGGACCGCGGCCCTCGGCCTTGTTCTCGTGGTGATCGCGGCAGGATTTCTCAGTGCGGGCATCGTCGTGGCCCTACTCGCCCTCGCAATTCCGCTCTACGTGCGCGCGGGTCGACGCAGCCAGAGCGTGGACGCGGAGTATCGACTTCGTCGCGCGCTGCTCGAGGCACGACAGCTCGACTTGATCTCGCACGCGCCCGACCTTCGTGCGCTCGGCGCAGTTGACTTCGGGGCTAACGAGATCGGCGCGATCAGCGACTCTGAACACGTCATCGTCGAGCGCGCGGTGCGCGTGACCCTCTCGTCCTCGCTCGTGACCGAGTTCCTCGCGGGCGTCAGCGTCGGCCTCGTGGCGATGGTGGTGGGTTTTTCGCTGCTGCACGGGAGTATCTCGCTGCTACGTGCGCTCGTCGCGGTGCTCGTCACCGCTGAGCTCTTCGTGCACGTTCGCCGCTACGGCGTGGCCTTTCACCGTCGCGAGAACGCCCTCGCCGCCCGCGACGTTCTCGCCGCGCGCGACGCCCTCGAGTTGAGCGAGACCGGGCCGCTCCTGGAGGCGACCGGGCTGCGCACGCACGCCGGTGACACCGCGCTTGACTTGCGCGTCAGTGAGGGCGAGCGCGTACTCGTCACTGGTCCCTCGGGCTGTGGCAAGACGACCCTGCTACGCACCCTGCTCGGCTGGGATGCGCCGCGCGAGGGCGTGGTGCGTCGGCGCGCGTCGCACGTCGCCCACGTGAGCGCCGAGAGTCCCCTCCTATCGCGCTCCCTGTGGGAGAACTTGGTGGCGGGCGCCCCGCACGATCCCGCCGAGGTACGGGCGCTGCTCGAAGATCTGGGCCTGAGTGGCGCACGCTTCTCTCAACTCGACGTCGTCTTAGAAGCCGACGGGCGCGGACTCTCCAGCGGAGAGCGGGTGCGCCTCGTGCTCGCTCGGGGTCTGCTCGCTCGGCCCGATCTCCTGGTGCTCGATGACGTGGCGGGCCTACTCGACGAGGAGAATCGCGAGCGGGTGCGACGCGTCATTGAGCGCGAGGGCCACATCGCGATCATCGAGGCGACGGTCGATACGCCGCTACTCACGAGCTTCACGCGGGTCGTGCGACCATGAGCGACCTTCGCCGGTTGGGGCGCTGGCTCGCGCGCGCGCGCCCGCCCCGACGAGCTCTCGCGGGAGCCCTACTCGCCGGCTTCGTCGCGACGATGAGCGGTGCGGCACTGAGCGTGGGGGCCGTGGCGCTGCTCGTCGAAAGCGCCCGTCGGCCGGGGCTCGCCGCGGTGGCTGGCGTGCTCATCATCATCGAATTGCTCGCGTTCCTCCGCTCGCCCATCCGCTTCCTCGAGCGCGTGAGCGCTCACCGACTCGGGCTCTCGGCGGTGACCCAGTGGCGGCGCTGGCTCGTTCGCAGCGTCGGCCACTGGTCCTACCATCGTTGGCGCGCCCAGGCCTCGGGCGACCTGCTCGAGCGCTCGTTACGCGACACCGACGAGCTCCAGGATCTCTGGCTGCGCGGCGTCGTGCCCGCCGCGACCTCCCTTGGCGCGGCCCTCAGCGCCGACGCCGTCCTCGGTCTCCTCCCGAGTCGAGGGAGCTGGTGGGCGGCCGCCGCGCTCGTGGCCCTGGCCCAGCTCGTCGGCGCAGCGCTCGTGCTCTCGCGCTACCCCGCGCTCGTTCGCAGCGACCGGCTGGTGCGCGCTGCTCGTGGGCGCTACCGCGCAGTCGTCGTGGAGCTCGCAGGCGCGGCACCCGAACTCGCGTCCCTGGGCGCTCGCCACTACGTGGCGGGGCTCGCCCACGAGGTCGACAGCGATCTCACTCGGGCCGAAGCTCAGCACGTTCAACGCGCTCGCGCCCTGGGTGTCGTCGCTCCACTCGCCACGCTGCTGGCTCTCGCGGGGATCGTCGCCGTTCACCCACCTTCGACCCCCCTCTGGGTCGTCGTGGCCACTCTCATCGCACTCTCCACCTACGATCACGCGCTGACGTGGCGCACCGCGCTCGAGAGTGCCGTGGCGGTCAGCGGAGCCGCGGAGCGCCTCGAGGAACTCGGCGTCACCACGAGTCCGGGCGAGCACGCCTGGCCCACTGAGCCGACGGTGCAACTCGACGCGGTAACGATCCGCGAGGGCGAGACGCTCGTGCGCGAGGCGACACTCACCGTGACGCCCGGACGGCGCGTGGCCCTGATCGGCGGCTCGGGTGTCGGCAAGTCCTCCCTCCTGCGCGCCGTCGCCGGGTTAGACGAGGTGGCCAGCGGGGTCGTTCGCATCGGCGGCGTTACGCTCCAGGACATCGACGAGTCGACGCTTCGCGCCCACCTCGCCTACGTGAGTGCCGACGCCGGCCTCACCTCGGGCTTTGTGCGTGACGTCGTGGGCCTCGGGCGCCACATTCATCGCGACTACGTCTCCGACCTCGCCGCTCTCGACCTGGTCGTCACGCCCGACACTCGCTGGGACGACCTCTCACGCGGTGAACGTCAGCGCGTGGCGATCGTGCGCGCACTCGCGACGTCGCCCGACGTGCTCCTCCTCGACGAGCCGACGAGCGGTCTGGGCGCGAGCGAGACACTCGCCGTCCTCAACCTCATCGCCGACACCGGTGCGAGCGTTCTCGTCGCCACCCACGACCCGCACGTGATCGAGTGGTGCGACGAGGTCGTCGAGCTCGTGAGTGGCACGCTCGTCACGCGTTGAGCGTCGTCATCCCCCGTTCGTGGTAGCGATCTCCGGCGACCGCCCCACGCGGCACCGCGGCCCCGAGGGCGGCGATCTCGTCGTCGCTCAGGACGATGTCGCCGGCCGCGACGTTTTCGCGCAACCACGTACGTCGCTTCGTACCCGGAATGGGCACCACGTCCTCGCCCCGCGACAACACCCAGGCCAGCGCGAGTTGGGCCACGCGCACGCCCTTGGCGGCCGCAATCGCCTCGAGCGCGGCGACGAGGGTCAGGTTCGCCTCTCGGTTCTCGCCCACGAAACGCGGGTGGCTCTGGCGAAAGTCCTTGGGGTCGCTGACGTCGCGATTTGATGACTCGTTGGTGAGAAACCCGCGACCGAGCGGGCTGTAGGCCACGAAACCAATGCCCAGGCGTCGGCAGGTGTCGAGCACCCCGTCCTCGGGATCTCGCGTCCACAGCGAGTACTCGCTCTGTATCGCGCTCACCGGGTGCACCGCGTGGGCGCGCTCGAGAGTGGCTGGCGACGCCTCGGAAATGCCCAGGTGGCGTACCTTGCCGGCCGCCACGAGCGCGGCCATCGCCCCCCACGTCTCTTCGATAGGTACCTGGCGGTCCACACGGTGCTGGTAGTACAGGTCGATGTGCTCCACGCCCAGGCGCGCGAGCGACGCGTCGCAGGCGGCGAGCACGTACTCGGGTCGACCGTTGATTCCAATGAACGATCCGTCCTCGCCGCGCTGGTTGCCGAACTTCGTGGCCAGCACCACCTCATCACGTCGGGACCCAATGGCCCGACCAACGAGTCGCTCGTTCGTAAAGGGTCCGTACATGTCGGCGGTATCGAGGAAGTTCACGCCAAGATCGAGCGCTTCGTGGATCGTCGCGATCGACTCTGCGTCATCGCCCGCTCCGTAGAACTCGCTCATGCCCATGCACCCCAGACCCTGGGCGGAGACTTCCAGACCTTGGCCCAGACGACGTCGCTTCATCACTACCTCCATGTGAATTTGCTCACAACACGGCTATTGCAGGCATCTCGATGCACCCTAGTGGTCCCGGCCGCACTAATTTCTAACCATTGGCTGGGGGGGCCAACTTCGAGAGCCTGCCTGTTTCGACGAGAAACAGGCAGGCTCTTCGTCGTTCCTAGTCAGCGTCGACCAGTGGCACGGCGTTGAAGCGCACGAGCGCCGGCGACGAGTCGCGCACGCCGATCACCGTCAGCGATCCGTTGTCGAGTCGCGTGCGCCAGGCCGTGGCACCGGCCACGCCCAGCGCCCAGACGGCGGCGGACTTGATCGGCGAGACGTGACTGACGATCGCCAGGTGCTCGTGGTGCGAGTGCAGGAGGCTGTCGGGGTTCTCGAGCAAGTCCTGGAGGCGCGCGTGCACCCGCCGATCCACTGACGCCAGCGACTCGCCGCCGCCCAGAGCGCACTCGTGGTCGGACTCGAACTCGCGCCACTGTCGCGCGCTGACCACGCTGAGGGGCTGACCGTCGAGGGTACCGTAGTCGACTTCGATGAAGTCCTCGACCACCTGCGCCTCGAGGTGAGGAAGCGCCAAGGCGGCGGTGTCACGCGCTCGTCTCAGGGGCGAGGCCCACACGCTCACCACTCCCTCCAGGAGCGGTCGCAGAGCGCGCGCCTGACGCTCACCGAGCTCCGTGAGCTCAGGATCGCTTCGACCCACCAACAAACCTCGAGCGTTGGTGACCGTTTGACCGTGGCGAATGAGCAGTATCACAGGAGCAAGAGCCGCCCACACTCAGGGCACGCGCCAATCTCACCCGCCGCGAGACCCTTGACCCGATCGAGATCCAGTGGCGCCAGCGCGAGACGGCAGCCGTCACATCGTCCGCCCACGACCTGGGCCGCCCCCGACACGCCCGCGCGCGCCAGCGCCGCGTCGTAGCGCGCGCGCAGCGCGTCGGGCACGGCCTCGGCGCGTAGCTCTCGCGCGGCTCTCAGCGAGGCGAGTTCGTCGTCGAGGCTGGCCCCCAACGCGGCCACCTGGGCTTGGAGGTCGCTACGACGAGATGCGAGGGGCGAGGCCTGGGACCTGATGGCCCGGATGGATTCGTCGAGGGGCTCGACCTCGAGGAGCAGTTCGATCTCGTGATCCTCAACGCTCGACTGCAGCTCGCGCACGTGGTCGAGTTCGTGCTGGAGGGCCGCGAGCGTGGGCGCCGCGACGCCACTGTTGGCGAGCTTGCGTTCAAGGTCAGTCGCGCGCTCGGCCAGCCGCGTGCTCTCCGCGTGAGTGCTCGCGAGCCGTTCGCGCACCGGCGCCGACGAGTCCTGCGCGGCGCGCAGCGCGCCCGCGAGGCTCCGTAGCTCAACCTCCACACGGGCGAGTTCCTCGGCCTCGGGCAGGTGCCGGCGCTGAGCGGCCACCCGCTCGATCCACCGATCCGCTTCCATGAGGGCACGCAGCGCGTCGACGTCGGTCACGTGAACAGTCTCGCACGCGCCACACGCGCTTCGAGTTTGAAAAGTGCCGCCACCAACGAGGGCTCGGCGCGCTCGCGCGCGCTGGCGAAGTCGAACCAGAACACGTCGGGGCTCTCCCCGGCGGGCGGACAGGGATCCGAGGGATCGGCTACGAGGACGTATCGCACGTCGTAGTGGGTGTGTCCGCGTGGACCCGGGTGCACGTCGACGTGCAGGACGCGCTCGTCGAGATGTCTCGCGACGAGTCCCGTCTCTTCGGTGCACTCGCGCAGGGCGGCCGCGGAAGGCTCCTCTCCCGCGTCGACGTGGCCCCCGGGCTGAACCCAAATGCCCAGTCGGCGATGCCGGTGCAAGATCACCCCCCGCGAGGACACCACAAACGCCGAGGCGGTCACGTGTCGGGGATCGGCCCGCTCGTCGTAGGGATCACCGGGCCACGTGAGGCGCCCCAGGGTCGCCTCACGCGACGCGGCCTCACGCTCGTCGACCACCTCGAGCGCCTCGAGCTCGGCAATGAGTTGCGCGACGCTCACGAACCGAGCAGACGTCGCACCGACGCCGGAAGGGGGATCGTGCCCGCGCTCATGGCTCCGTCGCGAGAGGCCACGGGATCGCCAAAGGTCAAGGTGGCGGGCACCACGCCCGACCAAATCTCCAAGTTCTGGTCGAGCTCGTCGTCGTCGGTGGGCCCCGCCGACACCTTGGCCGAGGCCTCGTCGATCACCACCTCGAGCACCCGCGTGAGACGCACTTCGCGTTCGCTCATCGGGCGAACTTCACCGCTTCGACCAGGTAGTACGGCGTCGACAAAGAGGTCGAGGACGCGGCGCTTCTCGTCGTCGTCTTGCACGTCGCGCACCGGTCCGCACACCACGACCGATCGATAGGCAATGGAGGACTCGAAGCCACTTCGCGCCAGGCGCAGTCCGTCGTAGATCGTCGCGCTGACCCAGGCCTCCCCCTGGTCGAGGAGGGCCAGGGCGATCGCACTCGAGCGATTGGCGTGCAAGAACAGTCGGTGCCCCTCGCGCGCGTGCAGGGTGGGCAGGCACACCGCGCGTCCGTCGACGAGCGCCGCGACGTGACACATCCGCGCCTCGTCGAGAATTGCGAAGATCGTCTCCTCGTCGTAACGGGCCTTCTCCGGCAGGCGGCGCACCCTCGTGTGGGGCCCGGGGCCCAGCGGTTCACTCACGCGCGCAGGTCGCCACCGAAGAAAGTGCGCGCGACGCCGGCGACCTCGACATTGCGTTCGAAGAGTCGGGCGAACATCACGCCACCTCGCGCTGACGCCTGACGCACCTGCACGGTGGGTGAGCCCGCGGTCTCCATCCACCACGGGGCCACGGCACACATCGCCGAACCCGTGACGTGGTCCTCGGCCAGACCCAGACGCGGGGCGAAGACGCGAATTGAAACGTCGGCGTCGGGACCGTCGACGCAGGCGGCGATCACCAGCGCGCTCGGCACCAGAAAGAGACTCACGGGATCAATCGCGAGCGAGCACAGCGCGTCGTAGTCTTCGACGACCGCGAGCACGCTCGAGGGGCCCGCCTGAAACACCTCGCGCACGGGACCGAGCGTGCCGTTGAGAACGCCCGGGTCGAGGGGCTCGATGTAGGCGCGCGGAAGGTCGATACCGAGCATCCCGTCGCGCAAGCGTCGACCAGACAGAACGCCCGCTCGCGTCTGGAAGAAGAACTCACCGCCCGGTACGCCCAACTCACTCAGCAGCACGTGCAGGGTCGCGAGAGTGGCGTGCCCGCACAGGTCGACCTCCACGGTGGGGGTGAACCACCGCAGGGACCACCCGTCGCCCACGCGTCGCAAGAATGCGGTCTCGGACACGCCCAACTCATAGGCAATCTGCTGGAGGTCTTCGTCGGACATCGGGCGTTCAAGCAGTACGACAACCGCGGGATTACCCCGGGCGCCCTCACCGATGAAGGCGTCCACCCACCAGAGGCGGTGCCCAAAGGTCACCTTGACCGAATCCACCCCTAGACACTGCCACAGGCGGCCAGGTCGCTCGCGTAACCTCGTGGCGTGCGTGTCGTGACGTTTAATCTTCACGCCGGCGTCGACGGGTGGGGTCGTCCTACCGGCGCCCTCGAGACAGTCGTGAGGATGGCCCCCGACGTGCTCATATGCCCCGAGACGTGGCGCGGACCCCGAGGCGACCTCTACGGCGAATTGCGCGAGCGCCTGGGTCTCGACGGCGTATTCGTCGCGCTGGCCGAGCCCGAGCGGGCACACGCGAGTCGCGGGGGCTCGTCGTGGCAACCGTGGCGCGCCCACCTGACGGGCGAACACGGCCTGTACTTCAGCGAGCACCGTCCCCTCACCGCGAGCCAGACGAAGCGACGCGCGCGCGTCGACCTCGAGGCCGGCGAGTGGGGCCTGAGCCTGCTGACTCGATTCGACATCGAGTCGATCCGCGTCGAGTCCCTCGGACGCCTTCCGCGCGAAAAGGTGCGCCGTGCGCTCATCGTCGCAACCCTGCGCGAGAAGCAGCGACGCTTCTACGTACTGGCCATTCACGGCGCGCACATCAGTCACGGTTCCTTTCGCCAGTACGCACGCGTTCGCGAGATCGTCAACACCCTCGAAGCCGACGTGCCGATCATCCTCGGCGGCGACTTCAACTCGTGGCGGCCACTGCTTCGCGTCTTCTTGCCCGGCTGGCGCTCCCTCGTGCGCTCGCGCACGTGGCCCGCGCGCTGGCCCCACTCGCAGATCGACCACCTCCTGGCACGCGGACCCTGGCGCGTAAGTGGTGGTGGTGCGCTCAACGCGGGTAGCGACCACCGCCTGCTCTTCGCCGACGTCGAGCTGTCGACCTAGGCGTCGTGCCGTGCCCGCGCCACCGGGGCTCTCGTCGGTCAGCGGCGCGGATCGCATCGTCAGGGGGACCCTCAGACCTCATCAGTCGATCTCGACTCCTCGGCTCTCGGGCACGCGCGCGAGCAACACGAGAGTGGGCAACAGGGGCAAGAACGTGATCAGAGCGGGCACGCGCAGAGAGTCAACGCGCACGCCGTGCACGCTGTCGCCCACGACACCAAAGAGCGCGAGGCCGCACGTCGCACCGAGGACGCCGGCGACGCTCACCCAACCCGCCGCCGTGGAGCGCACGCGACGACGAAAGATCTCTGTTGACAGGGCACTCGCCGCGGGCGCGAAGAGGCCCGCGGCGCCTACTCCCACGAGGTAGCCCGCGATGAAACTCACTCGACCGCCGCTGTAGGCGAGCGTCGACGTGGCCGCCAACGCGACCATCCCCAGGACAACCGTCACTCGTCGACCGAGAGCGTGGGCGAGGTAGCGTGACGCGATGAGGCCCACGAGGCCACTCGCGGCACTCGCCACCACGATGAGCGCGACGACGTGAGGCGCGATTTTCAAGATGCCCTCGGCGTAGACAAACGCGAAGCCATTCGCTGGTCCCGTGATCATGCCCGCGGCGAAGGCCACCAGAGACACGATGGCCAACCTCGCGCGCACGTCACGCGGCACGGCGCCGAGGCGTGCGTGCGCGATGGACTCGTGCGGCCGCGGTTCGACGATCGTGCGCACCAGGGGGGACACGAGAGCGACCGGCACCAGGGTCAACGCGAAGAGCCACCGAAAGGATCCGGGTCCGCGTATGAGTCCGTGCAGTATCGCCGAGAGTCCCGAGCCCACACCCGCTCCGGCGGCCATCACCACCAAGCGAAAGATGCGCTGACTGGCGTTCGAGATCTCCACGGTGATCACCTGCACGACGGTGGAAACTGCGGTCAGCAGCGGGCGCGCGAGGGCGAAGCACAGAACGAAGAACCAGTAGTTCGGGCTCAGCGCGGCCGCGCTCGTCGCGAGCAGGCCGAACACGAGCGCACGGCGCAACACCGTGGTTCGACTCGTGCGATCTGCGAGGGCCGCGAGGGGCATGGAGGCAAGTGACGCGAGACGCACGACCGCCAAACCCACGCCGATCGCCGAGCCTGACAGGCCCACCACCGCGCGCAGTGATCCGGTGGCGATCGCGTGGCCGAAGTGGTGCGCGACGTCATTGAGTGAGGCGACGGCGCCGAACTGGGCGAAGCCCGCCGCGAGGGCGACGCCGAAGAGAACGGTGACCGCCCGGCGCGAACTCACGGGCTAGGACAAAGTGACGGCGTCGTCGACGACAACCAACGTCTTGCCGTGGTTGCCCCCACTGAAGAGAAGATTGAGCGCCAGGGGCGCGTTTTCGAGGCCCCTGACGAGATGCTCACGGTGCGCGAGCTCGCCGCGGGCGAGTAACGTCGCCAACTCCGCGCGAGCCTCGTCGAATCTCGCGACGTAGTCGAGAATGATGAAGCCCTCCATCCGCGCGCGGCGCATGATGAGCATCGACGTATTGGCGATTCCGGCGCCTGCATCGTTGTACTGGGAGATCGCTCCACAGAGCACCACTCGAGCGTGCATGGCGACGTTGGAGAGCGCCGCGTCGAGCACCGGTCCCCCGACGTTGTCGAAGTAGACGTCGATGCCTTGGGGACAAGCTTGGTGCAGCCGGCGCGACAGACCCGTTTCGCGGTAGTCGAGGCACTCGTCGAAGCCGTAGAACTCGACGACCTCGGCGCACTTCTGCGGACCACCGGCAATGCCCACCACCTTCGACGCGCCGCGGGCCCGCGCCAACTGACCCACGACGGAGCCGGTCGCTCCCGCCGCGCCCGAGACGACGACGACGTCGCCGCTCTTCATGACTCCGACATCCACGAGGCCAAAGAACGCGGTCATTCCCGTCACGCCCAGCACGTTGAGCACGGTGGCGAGGTCGAGACCGAGGCCACGGGGCAGCACTGTGAAGGGATTGGCGGCGTCGGCCACCACCCACTCCTGCCAGCCCGTCATGCCAAAGACGACGTCGCCCACGTGATAGCGCGGGGAGCGACTCTCCACCACCACTCCCGCGCCGGACGAGCGAACGACCTCGCCCACGGCGATGGGCGCAAGGTAACCGGGCGCGTCATTCATCCACGTGCGAATCGTGGGATCGATAGAGAGCATGCCCACGCGCACGAGGGCCTGGTCGTCACCGCACGTCGGTAGGGGCGACTCGACGAAACTGGTGGTCGCGTCGGAAACCGCGCCCGTGGGTCGTTCCCGAAGTATCACCTGGCGATTCATCATGACCTCCTCGACGCCCACGTTAGGCGCCAAGCTCGGCGAGGAGACTGGCCTCGCGCGCCTCGTCGAGTCCGACGGGGCCCCGAGGCGTCGTGGGCCAGTGCCGTTCGTGCTCGTGCACGGCCGCGATCGTGTCACTGAGCGCACGCACACGTAGTCCCGCGTCGCGAGCCCGCGTCGCGTCGAGTGTCAGCAAAGAGAGGCGCTGCTCGTCACCCTCCCACAGGGGGAGTTCTCGCGACGTCAGCGCGCGCGCCGCGAGTAACTCGCCCCCAATCCAGCGCAGTCGAGTGCCCGGCGGGCCCACCACGCGACGCGCCTCTTCGAGGAAGTCACCAAAGGTGAACGGCGGTGTCGGACCCGCCAGGTGGTATGTCCCGCCGCCGGTACCCGAACGTAAGACGACGAAGTCGGCGAGGTCGCGCACGTCGATCACCTGAAAGGGGTTACTCGAGGGGCCCGGTGCGAGAACGTCACCGCCACGGCTCACCCGCTCGACCCACCACGTGAAGCGATACGTGTGGTCATAGGGTCCCGCGACGTAGCTCGGGCGAATGATCGTGGGCTCTACCCCCGACCACGACACCCCACCTCGACCAAAGCCCGCGTGAGCCGCCACCTCGCAGAGGTACTTAAGGCCCCCGTACGTGCTCGACGACACCACTTCGGTGAAGGGGTCTTCAAGGGAGACCACCGGAGCATCCTCGGTGTCAAGAGTGTTCGTGCGTGGCGCGTAGACCGAAATTGACGAGACGTGGATGTAGTGACCACCCCGGCCCGCGAGGACCTCCGCGAGGCGACGAACGTGGCGCGGAATGTACGCCGAGGAGTCGAAGGTGACGTCGAAGTCTCCGTCAATTCGTTCGAGGTCCGCGTCGAGGTCACGGTCGCCCACGACGTGACGAGCGCCGGCGAAGAGGTCCGGATTGGTACGACCGCGATGAAAGAGTGTGACGTCATCGCCTCGAGCCAGGTACGCCTCGACGACGGCGCGCCCGACGAACTGCGTACCGCCGATGATCAGGACTCTCATGGCCGAATACTGTCACACAATCGCAATACAACCCGCGCGATCACCTCACTACGCTGTGGCCACGGTAGATCGTTGCGGGCGATTCGGTCCGGCGAAGGAGATATGTGGGACGAATCAGGGGCCTCCTCCTGGCCGCTCTCTTCAGTTCCCTGGCTCTCGCCGCGTGCGGCCAGCCGGCCGCCGACCACTCCACCACCGTGGCCTCGGTGCCCACGTGTCTCACCAAAAACCTCGTCGCCGAGATTGGTCTCGCCAACGTCGCCATGGGCCACGTTGCTCAGGAGATTCGATTCAAGAACCGATCGTCAGCCACGTGCACGATGCGCGGATACCCGACCCTCGCCATGATCGACGCGAAGGGAGCGCCGCTGGTCACGCACCTGAACTTTGGCGCGGACTACATCGTGCCAGTGCTTAAGGTGCGCACCGTCACGCTCGCCCCGGGCGGTGTCGCGGGATTCCTCGTCGGCTACGAGAGCGCCACGGGCTACTCCGGGGTGACGTGTCCCACCTCACACGCCATTGAGATATACCCCCCGCACAACGCACGGGCCATTCTCGTCAACTGGCACCTCGCCCCCTACGGCGGCACCGTGACGGCGCTTCGCTGTGGTCAGCTCACCGTCTCTCCCGTGGCCCCCGTGGGCGACTTGCAGAGCTGACTAGGACCGAGCACGTAGGTAGCGTCGCAACGCCACGTACGTCCAGAGGGCCTCGACCACGCCAAAGGGCCACGCGCCCGAAGCGAAACCGTACGCGCTCGACAGCGCGCAGCCCACTGCGAAACCGAGAACGTAGATGGCCGCGCGCGACTCGAGCGCGTACATGAGCATCATGAATGAGAGTGCCACCACGCCATAGACCGTCAGCCCCACCGGGTCATCCTAGGGGTGGCACCTGTGGAGGGGCGATCGCTAGCGTGGGGGTGTGGTCTCCACCTGTGCACTGAGTCGCTACTTCACCGGCGCCGCCCTGGGTTACGTTGGCGCCAGCCCTTGGAACAGTCCGCTCCTGGGTTGGATTGGCACCGGCGTCGGCGTGCTCATCACCTACGCGTGGCAGCGATGGGTCTCACGAGCGTCGGCGTGCTCAGTGGCGCGTGCCTCGCGAGCTAGACCGAACGATGAGTCCTCCTCGGCGACGACATCGCACTCGCACCCCGTGGCCTAAAGACCTTTCGGTAATACACTAATAGCCGTGCTAGACATGGGAAACTGTTTCCATGAAACCTTCCACTCGATCTAAGCCAGTTTCGAAGGCGGCGACCGCGGGTCGCCGCGTGCGTCCTCGTCGTGACTTTGAGGCGATGACCGAGCGTCGGCTGCGCGCCGGCACGATGTTCGCCAAGGGATCGTCGCAGGCTGACGTGGCCCGTGCACTCGAGGTGTCGCGCGTGACCGCCTCACAGTGGCACGCCACGTGGTCCGAGAACGGCCTCGCGGGTCTGCGCGGTGCCGGACGCGCCGGACGACTGCCTTTGATCACCGACGAACAGCTCGAGAAGGTCGAAGAGGCTCTCGCCAAGGGACCGACCAAGAACGGTTTTCCTAACGAACTGTGGACCCTCGCCCGGATCAGCACGGTGATCGAAACGGTGACCGGGGTGAGCTACTCGACGACTCAGACCTGGTCGATCCTGCGCGAGCGGCTCGGCTGGAGCAGGCAGCGTCCCGCGCGAAGAGCGGCCGAGGCCGACCAGGACGCGATTACCGCCTGGGCCCGGGACCGTTGGCCCGTGGTAAAAAGAACGCCGGACGCCGCCGGGCGTGGATCATCTTCCAAGACAAGTCGGGCTCCTCGCTCCTCCCCTCCGTGAGGGCCACCTGGGCACCGAAGGGGCACACGCCCGTTCTCACCCACCGCTTCAACTGGAAGCGACTCTCCATGTCGAGCGCGATCGCCCACGCGCCCGACGGGTCCGACGCGTCGATGTACTTCTCCATGAAGCCGGGATCCTTCAACCAAGAGTCGCTGATTGAGTTCATCGGCGAGCTGCGCGACCTGCTGGGTGGTGACAGGGCCACCCTGATCTGGGACGGGCTGCCGTCACACCGCAGCCGCGCGATGACTGCGTTCCTAAAGACCCAGCGCCACAGGCTCGTCGTCGAACAACTCCCGGCCTACGGGCACGATCTCAATCCGGTCGAACAGGTCTGGGGCAACTTGAAGAACACCGAACTCGCCCACCTCTGTCCCGACTCCATCGAGGAAGCAGCCGTCGTTGCCGATGACGGGCTCATGCGCATCGGCAGCGACTCCAGACTGTGCTTCTCATTCCTCGCTCACTGTGGACTTTCGCTGTGATCAGAATGTTAGTGTATTACCGAAAGATCTTAAGGAGCCAACATTTCCCCCGCCCTGGCCTGGCCTGGCCTGGACCACACCACCAAATGAAACCGCGGAACTCGCGCTCATCGTGCAAGACCTCGACGTCCCTTTTGGCAAGCCCGCCACTCACGCGCTCGCAATCGGCATCGACCCATTGTTGAGCGGTATTTTCAAGAACGGCCTCGCCGATCCAAGCCCGATCAGCGGGATCAAGCACGGCAAGGGTGTCCTCGGCCACCGCGGCTGGGCTGGCCCCAAGCCCCCTCGTTCGCACGGCCCACATTCCTACGTCTTTCAGCTTTTCGCCCTGGACCATCAGCTTGACCTGCCTGAGAAGTTCACCCTCATCGATGCGTTCCACGTCATGGCCGGACATGTCATTGCGCGCGCCTGACTCGACGGCACCTACGAGAACCGCTAGTTGCGTACCAGTAGCGCGTGATCCGTCGCCGCGGTCCTCCGGACCGGGACTCGGCAGGAGAATCCGTGTCTGTTACCGCCGCGCGTTCATGAACGAGACATTCCAGCACAGCCCCCTACGAGACAATCCGACCACCCAATCACGCACTGGACGTCTCGATTCAAACCGCGGAACCCTTCATGTACGTTGCCGAAATCTCCATCGTTCGGTGTGTTTGCCAGACACCGGTCATCTTGACCGGGCTCGTGCACTGAACTGGAACTGGCCGACGCCATCGCCCAGCACATCCTCGCGCCTCTCAAGGATTGGGTCCTGGCATTCTGGTTCTATCTCCCGCAGTCGTTGGCCGCAATCGAATCGAAGATTGGGGTGCTCGCAGGATTCAACGCAGTACACGTCGTTACTAGGGCCAGGGGCCTATCAACGCCACGATCGAGGGGCGAGCCAAAAGAGACACGGTCCTCGACAGTGGACAATGCCTCTCACGCCGGGTGATGCGACGTCCGGGCCATTCAAGGCATCCGCGACCTCTTCGGCGCCCGAGACGGCGGCGCGCTGTCCGATGGCTGAGCCACAGCCTCCTGAAACGGTGTGCGCACCTTCGCTCAATGCGTATACGACAAGGGTGCCCTCGGGCACTCAGCGAGTTGGTGGCGAAACCTGGACCAGTCGTGTGTAGACGACGAAGTTCGACTCGTAATGACCCGTCTGGTGGTCGAAGACGCCACCGCACGTCACCAGTTGAAGCATGCTCACTCCGCGCGATCCGTACACCGTTGCATCGGGAAATCCACTCTTGGAATACTCCACGACCCCGGTGACCGCGAAGCGAGCGACGACGCCGTCAGCCAGTGTCACGTTGACTCGTGCTCCCACCTTCAGGTAACGCAGATTGAAGAACACTCCGGGGCCGATGTAGGAGTCGACGTGGCCCAAGATCACCGCTGATCCCACCTGACCCGGTGTGGGACCGAGATCGAACCAACTGGCGTACGCCGTCGAGGGTGGCACCATCACCTGATGATCGGCCTGTAACCCCACTACGCCGAGACGGGTTCGCACGTCTATCGAGGCGATGCTCAGAACCGCGGGCCGCGATCGCGACGTGTGCAGGAAAAGAGGCCGTGACACCAAGACTGACGTCGGACTTAGTCCGGATACGACCACGGTCTCGTTGCGCGGGGCCACCCACGGACCCACCAGCGAGATCACCGCGACAGCCAGAGCTGCTGTCGCGGTGATCCACCAGATCATTTCGCGTCGGCGCAACCCTCTACGACTCACGCTGATGGTTCGAGGACGAGCCATCGACGGTCATCGTCCGTCGCCGGCGAGCTCGAAGAGCCATCGCCGTCGCGCCCAGCATCAACGCGACACCACCGGCGCCGAGGAAGTCTCGCGGAGACGGACCGCCGCTCGCGGTGCCACCGAAACCGGTCTGAGGCGCTCCGACCGGGATAATCGGAACCGTAGTCGTGGTCGTGGGGCCGGTCGTGGTCGTCACGTGGACGGTCGTCGTGGTGACCGGAGCCGTTGTCGTGGTGACCGGCACCGTTGTCGTGGTGACCGGCACCGTTGTCGTGGTGACCGGCACCGTTGTAGTGGTAGTCGTCGTGTTCCCACAGACGGGAACACTGACGCGGTTCGAGTCGAGGGTCACCGCTCCCGTGCTCGCCAGAACTCGTCCGCTCACTGCGGCGCCCGTGTCGAGAGTGATCGAAGTCTGGGCCTCGATGGTGCCAGCGAACGAACTCGATGAACCCAGGGTGGCCGAGCTAGTCACCTGCCAGAACACGTTGCACGCCGAGGCGCCATTTTCGAGGACGACCGAACTGCCCGAAGCCGTCGTGAGCGCGGAGGGCACCTGGAAGATGAAGACGGCGTTCGAATCGCCACCACCGTTAAGCGTCAGCGTGCCGGTGATTCCGAGACTCGAGGGCGCCCGGTAGATTCCCGGAACCAGCGTGGATCCGCCGAGGTCACTCACCGTCGTCGCAGCGGGCGTTCGACCTTGGGCGTCGAGGTACCCACTGGTCAGGGCGGTCTTCGCCAAGAGCGCCGCTGCGTCATTGACGTTCATCACGCCTGAACTCTGTAGACCCGGCGGAAAGCCGGTAATCGAGGTGCCCGGCGACAGACCGATATCACCGGCGATCACGGAGGAACCGGTATTGGTAATGGTCGATCCCGCCAGGATGGCGTAGGTCGAGGCGACGCCAAGATTCACGGGGATCGTCGCGGCGCTCGCCCCGCCGACGCCGAAGAACAGCAGCATCGCCGAGACGATGCCGGTAGCTCCGAGTGAAAAGAC
>JAJYAC010000020.1 GCA_021779735.1 Actinomycetes bacterium | reverse complement strand
GACCTTGTCGCGGCCCTGGGCAAAGCGAATCAGTCTCGTCGCCGGGCCCAAGGCGATGATCAAGAGTCCCGTCGCCATCGGATCGAGCGTGCCCGCGTGACCCACTCGCCGCTCGGCGAAGATGCGGCGCACGCGTGAGACGACGTCGTGGCTCGTCATTCCCGCGGGCTTGTCGACGAGGAGTAGTCCGCTACGCATCGCCGTGGGCCTGGCGGCGCAGGATCTCCTCGATGGCTTCGCCGCTCGCGACGGCGGGATCGGCCTCGAAGGAGAGCCGGGGTGTGCGCTTGAGGCGCGTCTGGGCGTTCACCGAGGCTTGAATGGCGCGGCGGTGCTCGACGAGGGCCTCGCGCGTCTCGTCGCGGAGCGAGTCGAAGAACACCGTCGCCTGACGCAGATCGGGCGAGGTCTCCACGCCCGTCACCGTCACCAGGTTCAGCCGCTCGTCGAGGTCGCCCAAGCGCACGAGTTCGTCCGAAATCACCTCGCGCAGGATCTGGTTCACCCGCGCCGAGCGCGGGTAGGGCGGGTGCGAGCTCGAGTGCGCCACGACTACGCCGTGCGCGGAATCTCGCGCTCTTCGAAGGTCTCGATGATGTCGCCCTCCTTGAGGTCCTGGTAGTCCGAGAGTCCGATGCCGCACTCGTAGCCCGCCTGAACCTCACGCGCGTCGTCCTTGAATCGCCGCAGCGACGTGATGGAGCCCTTCCAGATGATCGCGCCCTCGCGCAGGAAGCGAACCTTCGATCCTCGGGTGATGACCCCGTCGCGTACGAAGCAACCGGCGATCGCGCCGAGCTTGGGCACGCGGAAGATCTCGCGCACTTCGGCCTCGCCCGTGACGATCTCCTCAAAGACCGGGCTCAAGAGGCCGAGCATCGCGCCCTCGATCTCCTCGATCAACTTGTAGATGATCTCGTAGGTACGAATCTGCACGCTCTCGGACTCGGCCAACTCACGGCTGCGCCGGTCGGGACGGACGTTAAAGCCAATGATCGTCGCCCCCGAGGCCTTGGCCAGTTGCACGTCGTTCTCGGTGATCCCGCCCACGCCTCGGTGCACGAGGACGAGCTTGACGTCCTCGCGCTCGAGCTTGCGCAGTGACTCGGTGCACGCCTCGAGCGACCCTTGCACGTCGGCCTTCAAGACGACGTTGAGTGTGGCCGTCTCGCCTCGCTGGATCTGCTCGAAGAGGTCCTCGAGGCGCGCCCCGCTCGCCGCGGCGATGGGCTGGTGTCCAATGAGGCGCACGCGCTGGGCCCGCGCCTCGGCGAGGGAGCGCGCGTGGGCGAGGTCGTCGGCCACGCGCATCTCGTCACCGGCGAGCGGCGGCTCGGAGAAGCCCAGTATCTGCACCGGCGTCGAAGGTCCGGCTGACTTCACGGGCTTGCCCTGGTCGTTGATGAGAGCCTTGACCTTGCCAAAGGCCGCGCCGGCCACCACCGGATCGCCCACGGCGAGCAGGCCCTTTTGGACCATCACCGTCGCGACGGGTCCGCGGCCCACCTCGAGGTTGGCCTCCAAGACCGTGCCCATCGCGCGTCCACTGGGTCGCGCCGTCAGCTCACCGAGCTCGGCGACGAGCAGCACCTGCTCGAGCAGGTCGTCGATGCCGAGGTTCTGTAGCGCGGAGATCTCCACGCAGATGGTGTCGCCACCCCACTTCTCGGGCACGAGTCCGTGCTCGGAGATCTGCTGGAGCACGCGATCGGGGTTCGCGTCGGGTCGATCGATCTTGTTCACCGCGACGATCACCGGCACGCCCGCGGCCTTGGCGTGGTTGATCGCTTCGACCGTCTGGGGCATGACGCCGTCGTCGGCCGCCACCACCAAGATCACGATGTCGGTGACCTTGGCTCCGCGCGCGCGCATTGCCGTGAAGGCCTCGTGGCCCGGTGTGTCGAGGAAGGCAATGGGCTTGTTGTGCCACTGGACCTGGTAGGCGCCGATGTGCTGGGTGATGCCCCCGGCCTCGCCCGCGACGACGTTGGTCTTGCGAATCTGGTCCAGCAACTTGGTCTTGCCGTGGTCGACGTGTCCCATCACAGTCACGACCGGCGGACGCGGCAGCGCCGCGATCTCGTCGTCGAGGTCGTCTTCGTCGAAGAACTTGGCGAGCAGCGCCGCCTCTTGCTGCTCGCCCGGGTCCACGAGGCGCACCGCGGCGCCCACTTCGGCGGCGTAGAGCTCAATCATGTCATCCGACAACGCCTGCACGGCGGTGACGATCTCACCTTGGAGGAAGAGGAAGCGGATGATGTCCGCCGCGCTGCGATTGAGCTTGGGGCCGACGTCCTTCGCGGTGGAGCCACGCTCGATGATGATCTCGCCCTCGGGCACCGGCGCGCTCGACGGCTGCCAGGTCGTCATCTGGGTGGGCTCGAGCTCTTCGATATTGCGCCGACGTCGACGGGTGGTCTTGCGCTGGCTACCGCGCGGTCCTCCCCCGCCACGACTGGCCAGACCGCCGCGACTCGGACCGGTTGCCGCGGGCGCTCCGCCGCGGAACCCGCCCGCGGGTGCGCTGGGGCGTGGCCCGCCGGGTCGCGGGGCGCCCGTCGACGGACGAGCACTCATGGGTCGCGACCCGGGTGTCGAGGGGCGCATGGGCGCGCCCGAAGGCGTGCGTCGCATGCCCGGCGGCGGCGGAATCGGTCGACCCGTCGCGCTGAGCGGGCGTCCCGGCGGCGGCGGAATCGGTCGACCCGTCGCGCTGAGCGGCGGACGCCGCGGCGTGGGTGTCTCGCCGTCTCCGGTGGGACGTTGGGTGGGGCGAATGGTCGTGGGGCCCTCGGGCGTCACGGTGCGCACGGGCGGCGCCTTGGGCGCGGCCGCGGCGCGCGAGCGCACGAAGCGCGGAGCGGCCTCCTCACTGGGCGCGGCGCTCTCGGTGGGGGGAACCTCGCTCACGGGCGCCGGAACAGCCTCCACGGGGCTCGGCGTTGGCACGGGTGCCGGCGTAACCTCCACGACGCGGCTCGGCGCGGGCGCGGGAGCGCTGGACTCGGCCTCGGCGCGCGGGCGCGCGGCCTTGGGAGCCTTCGTGGGCTCGGCCGGTGGCGTCTCGCGACGAAGCCCGTCGGCGTCGACGCGCCGACGTATACGGTCCGCCTGGGCGTCCTCGATGGACGCCGACGGGCTGGAGGCCCCGATGCCCAACTTCTGGGCAATCGTGAGCAACTCCTTGCTCGTCAGTCCGAGCTCCTTAGAGAGCTCGTGTACCCGGATTTTCTTCAGCGCCAAAACAATCCCTCACGTCGCGTGCGTGGTTTGTGCACGCACGGCTACCTATTCTTTCACAACTACACCCGCGTTTGGCCCCTCGGCCACGAGCGCCCTCAGCGCCGTGACGTCGGTGTCACCCACAGGCGCGCGAAGCGCCCGCGTGAGCGGACCCACTGCCAGGCGATCGCGGCACGGACCATCGGCGCAAAACCACGCACCGCGACCGTCTCCGCGACCCACGTACCACTGCCCGTCGGAGCGGCCGACGCGCACCAACGCGCCGTCGTCGCGCCTCGCACGACAGACCACGCAGGTTCGCACCGGGGCTACGCGCCCTCCTCTTCCACGGACTCGATCTCGGTGGTGATCTCGATCTCTTCGTGAGCGCCCTCGGCGTCAGTCACGACGAGCGTCTCCTCGACCGTCGCGCCGGCGTCGTGTTCGACCACGTGCACCGTCTCGTCGACGACGACGTCGCCCTCGGTCCAGACCTCTTCGACCACCTCGTCCTCGCCCTCGTTCTCGGAGCGGATGTCAATGCGCCAGCCCGTCAAGCGAGCGGCCAGACGCGCGTTCTGACCTTCCTTGCCAATCGCGAGGGAGAGCTGCTGATCGTGCACGATCACCGTGGCGACACCCTCGTCGTCATTGAGGCGCACTTCGCGCACGCGCGCCGGCGCCAGGGCCGCCTGAATGAACTCGACGGGATCGTCGCTGTAGGGCACGACGTCGATGCGCTCGCTACGAAGTTCATTGGTGATGTTGCGCACGCGCGAGCCGCGCGCGCCCACGCACGCACCCACCGGATCAACCATCTGGTCATTGGAGGCAACGGCGATCTTGGAACGGTGGCCGGGCTCGCGCGCGAGAGCCTTGATCTCGACGATGCCGTTGGCAATCTCGGGCACCTCAATCTCGAAGAGCTTGGCCACGAGCGCCGGGTGGGTGCGGCTGACCACGATCTGGGGTCCCTTGTTGGTCTTTCGCACTTCGACGATGTAGACCTTGATGCGCGCGCCGTGCTCGTAGCGCTCAAAGGCGATCTGCTCGGCCTGGGGCAAGAGGGCCTCCACGCGTCCGAGGTCGAGCAGCGTGTAGCGGTTGTCGTTCTGCTGGACGGTGCCCGAGACGATGTCGCCCTCGCGGTTGGCGAACTCCTCGTACATCTGGCGCCGTTGGATGTCGCGGATCAACTGCATGAGGACCTGCTTGGCCGTCTGGGCCGCGATACGTCCGAAGTCCTCGGGCGTCGCGTCCCACTCGCGCGTGACGTTGCCCTCGAGGTCGAGCTCGAGGCCCCAGACCTTGATCTCGCCGGTCTCGGGGTTGATCTCCACCTCGGCGTCCTCGGCCGAGTCGGGGCGGCGCTTGTACGCCGCGAGGAGGGCGTTCGCCAGGGCGACGAGCAACTCGTTCTCGTCAATGTTCTGGTCGCGGGCAATCTGTCCCAGGGCGTCAAGGAATTCGAAATTCGCCATGATCAGCCTTTCTTGCTCGTCGAAGTGGTGGAAGAGGGTCCCCAGGCGAAGACGGTGCGCGCGCGCTCGACGTGGTCGAGTCGCACGAGGATGTTCTGGCCGTCCACGCGCAGCGTCGCCGTCTCGTCGCCCGCGTCCACGAGTTCGCCCTCGAGACGACGCGTCGCCTCGCCGTCGCGGCGCTCGCGCAGGGTCACGGTCTCGCCGATCGCGCCACGAAAGTGCGCGGCCGTGCGCAGCTGGCGCTCGAGGCCCGGACTCGCCACGTCGAGGGTGTAGTGCCCGGGAATCGGGTCGGCCTCGTCGAGCCAGGCCGACAGCGCGCGGCTCGCGCTCGTCAGGGCCTCGAGGTCGATGCCGCCCTCGCGCGTGATCGTGACGTGAAGAGTCCCGCCCGAGAGATCCAGGTCGTAGAGGTCCAATTGCATGTCTGCCAGAAGCGAGCGCACTGGTGTCTCAAGTTCCATCACCATCGCTCCTCTCCTGATCAGCGTCCAGACAACAAAAAAGCACGGGCCCAAGGCCCGCGCTAAAACGAGTCCAAACGTCCTTGGCGGACTGTCGCGACCAGTGTAGCAGTTGTGTGCTCTCGCCACAATCGGGACGTGACTGACCAACCCCTCCCGCGCTGACGGTAGCACGGAAAAGGGCGCCGCTAGTACGAGCGCGCCACGATCGCGAGAAGTCCCTCTTCGTGCACGCTTTCGGGAATCGACCCGTCGGGGCGCGTGAGACATCGCACCGAGACCGCCTCGGCGTTGAGCCGGTCCTCGCCGTCCTCTCCCACCAGGCTCCAGGGCAGGCGGGCAAAGCCCCCCTGAGCGGCCTCGATCGCCCCCTCGATGCCCGTGACATCGATCGTGGCCTCGTCTCGCCGACGCGTCGCCGCGCCGAGGAGGTCGCCCTGGATGACCTCGAGCAGGTCGCTCGCGGCCGCACCCAGGCCCTGGATCGATCGCGCCGACTTCTCGCCGGTGTCGCGTCGCACGAGGGTGACGACCCCCTCGGCGAGGTCGCGGGGGCCCACTTCAATGCGCAGCGGCACCCCCTTGATCTCCCAGTCCGTGACTCGACGCCCGAAGCTACCGCGACCGCGGTCGAGGCGCGCGCGCACTCCCTCGCGGCGCAGCTCCTCGAGGAGACGTTCACAGGCCGCCAGCACCGCGTCGTCGTCGCGCACCGGGATCACCACTACCTGGGTGGGGGCCGCGCGCGGGGGCACGACGAGTCCCTCGTCGTCGCCGTGGGTCATGATCAGTCCGCCCACCAAGCGCGTCGAGGCTCCCCAGGAGGTCGTGTGACACACCTCACTGGCGCCGTCTTCGCTCTGGTAGGTGATCTCGAAGGCGCGCGCGAAGTTCTGGCCAAGGTCGTGGCTCGTGACCATCTGCAGGGCCTTGCCGTCCTTCATCATGCCCTCGGCGGTGTACGTGTTGAGCGCTCCCGCGAAACGCTCACGCGGGGACTTCATGCCCAGGTACGTCGGCGCGGCGAGGACGTTGACGAGGAAGTCGTTGTAGACGTTGAGATGAATCGTCATGAGGTAGTTCAGGGCGTCCTCGCGCGTCGCGTGAGCGGTGTGGCCCTCTTGCCAGAGGAACTCACTCGAGCGCAGGAACAGGCGCGGGCGCATCTCCCAACGCACGACGTTGGCCCACTGATTGAGGCGCAGCGGCAGGTCGCGGTGGCTCTGGATCCACTTGGCCATGAACTCGCCAATCACCGTCTCAGACGTGGGACGCACGACGAGCGGCTCGGCGAGCTCCTCGCCCCCGCCGTGGGTGACGACGGCCAGTTCGGGCGAGAAGCCCTCGACGTGCTCGGCCTCGCGCGAGAGGTAACTCAGCGGAATGAACAGGGGAAAGTACGCGTTCTCAGCCCCGGTGGCCTTGATGCGCTCGTCGAGCTCGGACACCATACGCTCCCAGATGGCGTAGCCGTAGGGGCGAATCACCATCGTGCCGCGCGCGGGGCCGTTGTCGGCCATCTCGGCCTTGGCGACGACGTCTTGGTACCAGCGAGGGAAGTCTTCGCCCTGGGGTGTCAGCGCTGCGGCCACGAGTCTCCTTTGTTGGCTCGCAAGCCTACTGGGGCCCGCGTGTCGCGTTTGAAACGGGGCGACGAGCTACTCGCGAGTTCGCCGACGAATCTCGTTGACCTTCTCGGTCACGTGATTGGCGTCGAGACCGCGATCCTCGAGCAGGGCGGCCCGATCCGCGGCCGCGGCGCTCTCCGCGGACACGTCGCGCGCGGCCAAGCGCGCCTCCACGCCCTCTTCGGCGATGCGCGTGGCCTCTTCGACGAGGGCCGCGACCATCTCGTCCTCGGGCACCACGCGCACGATCTGGCCGCGGATGAAGAGGTGTCCGCGCTTCTTACCCGCGGCGATGCCCAGGTCCGCGTGACGGGCCTCGCCGGGGCCGTTGACGACGCAGCCCATCACGGCGACCTGAATCGGCAGGCCCAATCCCGCGAGCGCCTCCTGAGCGGCGGTCGCCACGCCGATGACGTCGACCTCGGCTCGCCCGCAACTCGGACAGGCAATGAGGTCGAGCCCGCGGCGTTCGCGCAGTCCGAGCGCCTCGAGGAGCTGACGTCCGGCGCGCGCCTCCTCGACGGGATCGGCCGTGAGCGAGTAGCGCAGGGTGTCGCCAATGCCCTCGGCGAGCAACGTCGCAATACCGGCGGTGCCCTTGATGAGTCCCCCGGGTAGCGGGCCCGCCTCGGTCACGCCCAGGTGCAGGGGGTGATCAAACGTCTCGGAGGCCAGACGGTAGGCGGCGATCATGGTGGCCACCGAGGAGGCCTTGACCGAGATCTTCACGTCGTGAAAGTCCACCTCGTCGAAGTAGGCCAGTTCCAGACGCGCCGACTCTACGAGCGCCTCGGGCGTCGCCCCGCCGAAGCGCTCGTAGATCTCGGGGTGCAAGCTCCCGGCGTTGACACCGATGCGAATGGGCACGCCGCGGTCCTTGGCCTCGCTCGCGACGAGCTTGATCTCCTCGGGCTTGCGCAGGTTGCCCGGGTTCAGGCGCAGGCCCTGCACGCCCGCCTCGAGCGCGGCCAGGGCCATCTCGACGTGAAAGTGAATGTCGGCGACGATCGGCACCGGCGAGCGCGGCACGATCTGGGCGAGACCCTCGGCGGCCGCGCGTTCGTTGCACGTGCAGCGAACAATGTCGGCCCCCGCCGCGGCCAGCGCGTAGATCTGGCCCAGCGTGCCCTCGACGTCCGCGGTCTTGGTGGTGGTCATGGACTGCACCGAGATGGGCGCGTCACCGCCTACCGCGACGGGGCCGACGTGAATCTGACGGGTGGCTCGGCGGGGACTGAGGGGGCTAGCGGTGACATCCACCCCCCCATTCTGCCGTGTCCGCGACGCGGCGAGCCGCTAGTGGAAGGGATCGACGATCGGGTGGGCGATGTCGAGGTAGAGCGTGGTGGCGAAGAGAACGAGCAGTACCGTCACGAAGGCGTAGACCACGGGTAGGAGTTTGTTGACGTTGGCGTGGTAGCTGCGCTTGCGACTGCGCAGGCGCTCGTAGGTGGCCACCGCGACGTAGCCCCCGTCGAGGGGCAGCATCGGCAGCATGTTGAACACCCCAACGAAGACGTTCACCGCCATCAAGATCTCGAGCAAGACTCCGACGCCGGCCCGGGAGCTCTGCACCGCGATGCGCACGACACCCACGATCGACTGGGGACGCGTCAGTTGAGTGCGAGGATTGTTGGCCGCCGAGGGTGAGGCGACCTGATGAAAGAGGCTCGAAAACTGCGCGGGAGAGAACACGTGGCCGATCGCCGCGATCGAGGTGGTGAACATGTGTCCGACGTTAGAAAAGGACTGGGGAATCGCCGCGAGGGGTGACGAGCGCACGCTCTGAGCGACGAGCTCAATGCCGAGGTATCCCTCGGGCGCCGATCCCGTGGTGAGCTTCTGACCGTTCACGCGGAGCGTGCGACCGTCCACCGGCGTGGCGTGGAGCGTGAGGGTGCGCCCGTCGCGCTCGACGACGACCACGATCGGGGTGCCCGTGTGATCGTGCACCAGGCTCACCAGTGTGGTCGCGTTCGTGATGGGCGTGCCGTCGATGGAGACGATGCGATCTCCCACCTTGATGCCGGCGAGCTGGGCGGCGTTGAGTGCGTGACCCTGCCAGGGGGTGAAGGCGGCGACGCCGATGTGGCTTGACGAGGGCACTCCCACCAAGGTCAGCGACGCCCAGGCGAGTAACAGCGCCATCACCCCATGCATGAGAGAACCCGCCGAGGCGAAGAGGACCTTCTTGGGGTAGCTGGCCTGGCGGTAGGTGCGCGCCTCGAGGGACGGATCGACCTGATCGGTCCAGGTCATGCCCGGCACCTTCACGTAGCCCCCGAGCCACAGGGCCCGCACGCCGTAGCGCGTCTCGCCGCGGGTTGTGGACCACACCACGGGACCAAAGCCCACGAAGAAGTCGGTGACCTGTAGTCCCGCGCGCTTGGCGGTGATGTAGTGGCCGAACTCGTGGCCCATGACCATGACGAGGATCGCGCCAATGACGACCGGCAGGGCCCAGCCACCCGCCCAGGTGAGCGCGGCCGCCAGAATGACTATCGAACCGATGAGAACAGCGAGAGACCGACGAGACCCGTTCATGATCGTCTCGCCACGCTAGCGGCAGCTAGGCGACGGGCGGCCGCGTCGTTGGCTACCAGATCCTCCAAGCTCTTGAGGGGATCGTCCTCGTAGTGATCCATGACCTCGGCCACCACCGCCACCACCTCGGACCAGGCCAGGCGCCCGTCGAGGCACGCGGCGACGGCCACTTCGTTGGCGGCACTCAACCAGGCCGGGGCGGCGCCGGCGCGCTTGGCCGCGCCGTAAGCGAGTCCCAACGCGGGGAAGGCCCCGACGTCGGGCGCCTCGAACGTCAGGGAGACACCCGCGGCAAAGTCGAGGGCGCCCCAGGCGTGGTCGAGCCGCTCGGGTAGGCCCAGGCAGTACGCGATCGGCAGACGCATGTCGGGCGCCGAGAGCTGGGCGATCACCGATCCGTCGACGTACTCGACCATGGAGTGGACGATCGACTGGGGGTGGACAACGACGTCGACGCGCCCGACGTCGACGCCAAAGAGGGCTGAAGCCTCGAGGACCTCGAGGCCCTTGTTCATGAGAGTGGACGAGTCAATCGTGATCTTGGGACCCATCGTCCACGTCGGGTGGCGCAGGGCGTCGGCGAGCGTGGCGTCGCGCAGTCGCTCGCGACTCCAGCCCCGAAAGGGCCCACCCGAGGCCGTGAGCAGCAGACGGCGCACGTCGGGATGTCCCGGCTCGTGCGAGGACGCGAGGCACTGGTGGATCGCACAGTGTTCGGAATCGATGGGCAGAATTTCGGCCCCCGGCGTCTCGCGTACCGCCGCCACGAGCGGCGCCGCCGCGATGAGCGACTCCTTGTTGGCCAGGGCCAGCCGCTTGCCCGCAGCCAGGGCCGACATAGTCACCGGGAGTCCGGCGAATCCCACCACCGCGTTAATCACGATGTCGGCACTGGCGGCCAGTTCGGCGAGGCCGCTCTCGCCGACCACGATCTCCACTCCCCCGGCGAGCAAGGCGCGCAGCGCCGACGCGTCCTCGGCGCGCGCGACGCCCACTCGAGGGACCGCGAACTCGCGAGCCACCTGGGCGAGTCGATCGACGCTGGTGCCTGCCGCGATCGCGACGAGGTCGAAACGTTCTCGCTCGCGACGCAGGACGTCGAGCGCTTGGGTGCCCACCGAGCCCGTCGCCCCCAGCAGCGCCACGCTGCGTCGCGTCACGATCAGCCCAGGTGCAGTATGCGGGTCAGATAGAAGACAGTCGGCAGGGCGAACAACAGCCCGTCGATGCGATCGAGAAGCCCACCGTGTCCGGGCAGCAGACGCCCGAGGTCCTTGACACCCAGCGTGCGCTTGAGCATGGACTCAAAGAGGTCACCGAGGGGCACGACAATCGCCACCGCGACCGCGATCTCGAGCGCGCTCTTGGTCGTCCACGGGCTGATCATCGGCAATACGAGCGCGCCCACGACCAGCGTCAGGAGTGTCCCACCGATTGTGCCCTCGCGCGTCTTGTGTGGCGAGAGCCGCGCGTTGAGCGGCGTGCGCCCGAGCCAGCGGCCGATGAAGAGGGCACCAGAGTCGTTGGCGACCGTAAGGACGACGGTGCCAAAGAGGTAGGCCATGCCGTGGCGATCGACCGAGTACTGGGGCGAGATCATGAGCAGGGCGAAGGAGCCGAGCACGCCCACCCACACGTAGACGAAGATCGTTGCGCCCAGTCCATCGAGCACGTCGATGGACCGCTCCGCGCTCGCGTACCAGAGAAAGCCGAAGATCACGAGCAAAACGGTGACGGCCGCGGTGGCGGCGAGGCCGCGCTCGTAGCTGGCCACGCCCAAGGTCACCACGGCGACGATGCCGAGCAGGGTCGCGGGATGAGCCCCCGCGCGACGAAATCCCGCGTATCCCTCGCCGGCGCCAAAGGCGAGGGCGCAGAGCACGAGTACCGCCACGGGCACGGGTCCACCGAGGAACAAGACGGCCACGAGGACCCCCAAGAGAAGTCCCGTCGTAGTCGCCTGGGACACGCTCGCGGCACGACTCTGGCGCACGGCGCGACCGGCCAGCGGATTCGCGGGTCGACGCGTGCGCTCGGCTCGTGGCGGCTCGGGTCGGGGCGTCTCGTCGAGGATCTGCTCTTCGACGACGACGTCTTCGGTGAGGACGAACTCCCACGGGCGTGACTCGTCCTCACGCGTCTCGCTCGCCAAGAAGGAGGCGTCGAACTGCTCTTCGTGGGCCACCCAGTCGGCCTCGCCCTCGCGCCAGGCGGGGGCGGGAATCGCCGCCCAGGGGTCCGTGCTCTCGGCGGCCTCGCGGGCCACGACGATCGGCACTTGACCCGTCGGAGCGTCCGTCCAGTGCGGCAGGGCCGTCTCGTCGTGGACTGCTGGCTCGGCGATCTCGGCGGCGACGTCCGCCCCGGTGATCGTGACTCTCGAGTCGCTCGAACTCACCACCGGCACTTCGCCGGTGGCCTCATCGTCGAGGAACGAGCCGTCGTCAGACTTCAAGAAGCTCCTGCTCCTTGTGATGTAACAACACGTCGACCGCGGCGACCTCGTCTTGGGTCATCTTGTCGAGGACCTTCTCTACCCGCTCGATGTCGTCGCTGGAGAGACCCTGTTCCTTCTCGAGGGCCTCGAGCTCCTGGCGGGCGTGGCGACGCACACCGCGAAGGGCGACCTTTCCCTCCTCGGCCTTGGCGCGCACGATCTTGACAAACTCGCGGCGGCGCTCTTCGGTCAGTGTGGGAAACGTCAGACGAATCACCTGGCCATCGTTCGAGGGCGTGAGGCCCAGGTTGGCGTTCATGATGGCCTTCTCGATGGCGCCCATCGCGCCCTTGTCAAAGGGCGAGATCACGAGCAGCCGTGGCTCGGGCACCGAGAAGTTCGCCAGCTGGCGCAGCGGCGTCTCAGCGCCGTAGTAGTCGACCACGAGATATTCGACCAGTGAAGAACTCGCCCGACCCGTGCGCACGGTCGCGAACTCGCTCTTCACGTGCTCGAGGGCGCGAGCCATGCGCTCGCGCGTGTCGTCCATCACCAACTCAACGAGCTCGTTCTCCATTACTTCACCAGCGTACCGACGGCGTGCCCGTCGAGGGCGCGCCCCAGGTTACCCGCAGCCATCAGGTCAAATACTCTCAGGGGCAGTCGATTGTCCTTGCAGAACGTGATCGCCGTCATATCCATCACGCGCAAGTCGCGCGCGATGACCTCGTCAAAGGAGATCTCGTCGAACTTCACGGCGTTCGGATTCACGCGGGGATCTTCGTCGTAGACGCCGTCGACGCCACCGTGGGTCCCCTTGAGAACCACCTCCGCCTCGATCTCGGCGGCTCGCTGAGCCGCCGGCGTGTCGGTGGTGAAGTACGGATTTCCCATGCCCGCCGCGAAGATGACGACGCGCCCCTTCTCGAGGTGTCGCACGGCGCGTCGACGAATGTAGGGCTCGGCCACCTGATCCATGCCAATCGCCGACATCACTCGCGTGGGCCGACCGTGACTTTCGATCGCGTCTTGAAGCGCGAGCGCGTTGATGACCGTGCCCAGCATGCCCATCAGATCCGAGTTCGCGCGATTCATGCCGGCCATCGCACCCGTCGCGCCGCGCCAGATATTGCCGCCACCGACCACGACGGCGAGTTCGAGGCCACCGCGGTCCATGGCGCTGGCGATTTCTCTCGCGAGAAAGTCAACGGTGGAGGCATCGATCGTCTCGTCGCTCGCCGCCGAGGCCAGCGCCTCACCCGAGAGCTTTAGGACGACGCGTCGCACGTTCTAGCTGCCGACGACCACTTGGGCGAACGCCCGCACCGTCGCCGGGCTGACGAACTGGCCCACGCTGACCTTCTCGTCCTTCACGTAGGACTGCTCCACCAAGACGCGCTCCTTGAACCAGCCATTGAGACGACCTTCGATGATCTTAGGCAGCGCGGCTTCGGGCTTTCCCTCGTTGCGCGAAATCTCTTCTACGGTCGCCCGCTCGGCGTCGACCTCGGCGCTGGGCACCTCGTCGCGCGTCAGGTACGTCGGCTTGGCGAAGGCGACGTGGACGGCGATCTCGTGGGCCGTCTCCGACGTCCCGCCGGCGAGCACGACGATGACGGCGTTGACGCCACGGCCGGCCTGCTGGTGGATGTAGGTCTCGATGACCTCACCATCACCGGCAACGAGTCGCTCGACGCGGCCCACGGAGATGTTCTCCTTGAGCGTCGTCAGCAGAGTCTCAATGCGGTCCTGGAACTCCGCGACGGCGGTTTCGCCCGCCGCCGCGACGCGCGCGGCGATCTCGTCAGCGAGCGAGACGAACTCCTCGGACTTGGCGACGAAGTCCGTCTCACAGCGCAGTTCGACGATGGCCGCGGCCTGTGCGTCTCGTACGACGGCGACGGCACCTTCACCGGCCACGCGGTCCGCGCGCTTGGCGGCCGACGCCAGACCCTGCACTCGCAGCCACTGGGTCGCGGCGGCCATGTCACCATCGTTGGCCTCGAGGGCCTTCTTCGCGTCCATCATTCCCACGCCGGTCGCTTGGCGCAGGGCTTGTACATCCTTGGCCGTGATAGCCACGTTGATTCTCCTTCGTCGGGGTGATTAAGCGGTGGGGGCGTCGCCGGTCTCTTCGGGCGCCGGCGCGTCCGTGACGATTTCGTCCGCGTCGCTCGCCGCGACCGGCTCGGCGGGGGCCTCAGCCACCACCTCAGTGGGTGCGTCCACCGCGGCCGGGGTCTCAACGACCTCGACCGGCGCGGGAGTCTCGGCGACGGTCACGGCCGCAGCGGCGGGTGCCGGCGCGGGAGTCTCGGCGACTGGCGCAGCGGCGGGTGCCGTCGCGGGACGCGGCGGCGTGGCCGGGCGATTCGCGCGGATGTAGCGCCCCTCGGCGACTGCGTCGGCCATCAGGCGGCACAGGAGCGCGCCGGCGCGGATGGCGTCATCGTTCCCCGGAATGACGTAGTCAATGACGTCGGGGTCACAGTTGGTGTCGACGACCGCGACGACGGGAAGACCGAGCTTGCGCGCCTCGGTCACGGCGATGTGCTCCTTCTTCGTGTCGATGACGAAGATCGCGCTGGGCACGCGCTCGAGGCTCGCGATGCCGCTCAAGTTGCGGTCGAGCTTCTCGAGCTCACGAATGTGGCGCAGCGCCTCGCGCTTGGGCATGTTGTCAAAGTCGCCCGCCCGCTGCATGCTGCGCAACTCCATCATGCGCTTCACGCGACCGGTGACGGTCGAGAAGTTGGTCAGCATGCCGCCCAGCCAGCGCTGATTAACAAAGGGCATTCCGCAGGCCTGCGCGTAGTCCGCAATGGGACCCTGAGTCTGCTTCTTGGTGCCCACGAAGAGGATGGTGCCCCCGCCGGCGACGAGGTCGCGCACGTAGGCGTAACTCTGTTCGATGCCTTGGAGAGTCTTGCGAAGGTCGATGAGGTAGATCCCGTTTCGCTCGCCGAGGATGAAGCGGCGCATTTTGGGATTCCAACGACGGGTCTGGTGCCCGAAGTGCACGCCCGAGTCCAACAGTTCCTGCAGAGTGACTAGTGCCACGTTCTCGTTTCCTTCCGTTCGGTTATCGAACCCCCGGGTGCACCGCGAGCGGCGACCGTACGAAACCCGGGGGAAGACTTCTCAAGTGCCTCCCACCTTGGGAGGGCCCGACCATGCTAGTCGATCGCGCTAGCCCCGAGGATGGGTGCGGTGGTGCACGTTCTGGAGGCGGGACTTGGAGACGTGGGTGTAGAGCTGGGTCGTGGCCAGACTTTCGTGGCCCAGGAGCTCTTGGACCACGCGCAAATCTGCGCCGCCCTCTAGCAGGTGCGTGGCGTAGGTGTGACGCAGCGCGTGGGGGTGAACGTGGCCGCGCGCGACGCGCGCGTCAAGGATCCGGCGCACGTCACGCGGACCCAGGCGGCGCCCTCGGCGGTTGTAGAAGAGGGCGCCCGGCGGGGACTCGGAGTTGGCCACCTCGTCGCGAGCGTCGTCGAGCCAGGCGCTGAGCGCGCGTACCGCGCGCCGGTGCAGGGGGACGATTCTCTCCTTGTTCCCCTTGCCGAGCACGCGTATCCGTCGTGCCGCCAGATCCACGCTCGTCACGTCAAGCCCGCAGAGTTCGCTCACGCGCAGTCCCGCGCCGTAGAGAACTTCGCACACCGCGCGATCGAGCAGAGCCCACTCGTCGTCGCCCCAGTCCTCGTCGAGCAGCACGTCGAGCTGCTCTCGCACCACGATCGTGGGCAACTTCGACGTCGGTCGAGGGGCGCTCAACCTGGCGGCGGGACTCTCTGCGAGGTGGCCGCGCTCGACGAGCCAGTCAAAGTACCCGCGCAGGCTGGCGCGCTGGCGCGCGATCGTCGCGCGCGACGCCGCTCGTTGAGCGAGACCGGCGAGGTACTCGCGCAGAACCCGACGAGTCACCGACGTCGGATCCGTGATATCGCGCTCACCCGCCCACGTGCAGAACGCGTCGACGTCGCCGCGGTAGGCCCGCACCGTCGCCGAGGAGCGATCGGCGGCTACCAGTGTCGCCACGTAGCCCTCACGGTGCCACGGGTCGAACCCGGACCCTGTCACGTGGAGGGACACGTGTCTAGGCTACCCAGGGCCGCCGATTCGAGGCGGCACCTCAGTACAGTTGGTTATCTCATGAAGGAGTACCGTGGCGCGCATCTTGATCGTTGAGGACGACGACCACATTCGCTCCGCGCTTCGCCTGATGTTCGAAGGTGAAGGCTTCGACGTCGACGACGCGTCCTCGGGAGAAGTCGGCGTGGCCCTCTTCAATCGGCTCGCCTCCGACGTGGCGATCGTCGACGTGATGCTGCCGGGCATCACGGGCTTTGAGACGTGTCGCGCCCTGCGCTCGTCGAGCGATGTGCCGATCGTGATCGTTTCGGCCCGCGACGAGACGGCCGACGTCGTCCTCGGACTCGAGTCGGGGGCCGACGACTACGTCACCAAGCCCTTCGTGCCGGCCGAACTGCTCGCGCGGGTGCGAGCACACCTTCGACGTCGCCCATCGCCCACACACGCCTTTACGATGGGTCGCCTCCAAGTCATTCCCGACGAGGGCGTCGTGCGACACGACGACGGCACCGAGCTGCACCTCACGTCGACGGAGTTTCGCCTCCTCACCGACCTCGCCTCGGTCAACGGCAAGGTTCTCTCGCGCGAGGATCTCCTCGAGCGCGTGTGGGGATACGACTACTTCGGCGACAGTCGTCTCGTCGACGTGCACATACGACGCCTGCGCATGAAGATCGAGCCGGACCCGGCGAACCCGTCATTTTTGGTTACCGTGCGAGGCGCCGGATACAAGTTGGTTCTCTAGTGCATCGGCGCAGCCTGCGACTGCGACTGCTGACCACCTTCGGAGTGGGGGCCCTGCTGCTCTCGGGCGTGTTCGCGATACTCACCTACATCTCAGTCCAGCGGCTGCTCGTAGACAATCAGCAGCAAACTGACCTGCGCGAAACCTTCGCCAACGCGGCCCTCGTGCGCTCGACTCTCTACTCTTCCCCTCCCGCCCTCGGAGCGCTCCTCAATTCCATCGAGGCCGCGACCAACTCGAGCGTTCTTGTCCACACCCACCACCAGTGGCTATCGACGAGTCACGGCGCCGCGACGACTGACGTCTCGAGTGAGATCGTGCATCTTGTAGACACCGGCAAGACGCTGCACCAGACCCTCTCCATCAACGGCCAGCTCTTCTTCGTGGTGGGCGTGCCGATCCCGGCCGTCGAGACTCAGGTCTTCGAGGTCTTTCAGCTCGACCGCCTCGAGCGCTCGCTCCAGCTCCTGGCCCGCTCGCTCGCCCTCGGCGCGCTCGCGACGTCGCTCATCGGCGTCGGCGGGGGCCTGTGGGTCTCTCGACGTGCGGTGCGTCCGCTACTCAATGTCTCCTCGGCGGCGGCCGCCATCGCCGACGGTGAGCTCACGACCCGACTCCTCGTCGGTCAGGCGGACCAGGAAGTCCAACAGCTCACCGAATCCTTCAACACGATGGTCACGCGACTCGTGACGCGCATGGAGCGTGACGCGCGCTTCGCGAGCGACGTGAGTCACGAGTTGCGCTCTCCCCTGACCACCCTGACGACGACCGTCTCGATTCTCCAGCAACACCGCGACGAGCTCTCTCCCGTCGGACGTGAGAGCCTTGACTTGCTCGCCGCGGACCTCTCGATCTTTCAATCTCTCGTCGACGACCTCCTCGAGATCGCGCGTTCCGACGCGGGCTCGCTCGCTCACGTCATCGAGACGGTCCCCGCGGCCGAGCTCGTGCGGCAGAGTTCGCGGCGAGTGGCCCAGCGCCTCGGCCTCGCCGAGACGCCCGTTGAGGTGAGCGAAGCCGCCAGTCGGGCCCACGTCGGCGTTGACCGGCGGCGCTTCGAACGGGTGATGGCCAATCTCATCGCCAACGCCGATCACTACGCGGGCGGCGCCACCGCGGTGCGCGTTGACGCTGATGACGGTGAGGTCAGCATCGACGTCGACGACGCGGGTCCGGGCGTGCCCCTCGAGGAGCGCGAGTCAATCTTTCAGCGGTTCTTTCGCGGACGCGCGGCCCACGACCGTGGCCTGGCCCGCGGCACCGGTCTGGGGCTCGCTCTCGTGAGCGACCACGTGGCCGCCTTCGGTGGCACCATCACGGCCGAGGACAGCCCCGAGGGTGGAGCGCGCTTTCACATCACGCTGCCGCGCCGTCACGAGGTCGACGAATGAGGCGGCGCCTCGCTCTCGTGGGGGTGGCCGCCCTCGCCCTCTCGGGGTGCACGTTGGTTCCCACGGCCAAAGCGCCGGTCATCATCAGTCCCAAGTCGGTCCCCTTCAGCCTTCTGGGCAAGACGATCCCCGGCACCAACGGCGGCCGCGTTCGCTTCATGACCCAACCGGTGTACATCGTTGACGCCACGGGCCACCTCTCGGCCTCCAGCCGCATCGTGCCCACGCCCCCCACCTTGGCCTCGGTGCTGCGCGAACTCGTCATTGGCCCGACCGACATCGAGACCATTACGGGATACTCCAGCGCTCTGCCCAAGAACCTCGTGATCCTCCAGGCCACCGTAAAGAAGGGCGTCGGCATCATCGCGATCGACGAGCCACTCACCTCGCTACCGACCCGCCAACAGTTGCTCGCCCTCGGTCAGCTCGCGATGACCGCCAACGGTGTGGGCGCCACCAAGGGCATCGAGATCACGGTGGCCGGTGTCGCTCAGCCCTCGCTCTTGCCTAACGGTGACACGGCGACAATCATCACCGCGAGCGACTACCGAAGTCTGCTCAACAGTTAGGTCGTGGGGGTGCGGCGCAAAACGCGCGCCGCGTTCCAGAGATGTTCGAGGTCGTAGTACGCCCGAGTCTCTTCGTCGAAGACGTGCACGATGACGTCGCCGTAGTCCATCGCCACCCACTCGCCCCCACTCAAGCCCTCGACGCGCATTGGGCGCGCTCCGGTGTCGCGAGCGACCACTCGCTCGATCTCCTCGACGATGGCGCGCACCTGACGATCATTGCGACCCGACGCGATGACGAGCACGTCAAAGGAGTCCACCAGAGCGCGCAGGTCGAGCACGACCACATCCAGGGCGAGCTTCTCCTCGGCCCCGTGACAGGCCGCATCCACGAGGGAGGAAACGAAGTCGTCCAGTGGGCCGCGACCAGAGTCGCCGGCGCGCGCGATCTCGCTCAGTGGGTCACCCCGAGAACGATGACCGTAGCTACAAAGGGTGCGCCCACGGCCACGACTCCGGCAACCATCCAGCGCTGACGCGCACGACGAACGTCGCGGCGACTGCGCGGAGCGCTGGTCAGCGCGGACAGCCGAGCCGACGTGGGCTCGCTGAGGTCGAAGTGTCGGACCGCCATGACGATTCGACTCTAGCCCCGGAAGCCCACGTAGAGGGGGACAACTTTTTCGGGCAGGAACTCCTCTAGGGAGTCACCGTTCAGGGGCGTCTCACGGATGTAGGTCGATGAGAGGTCGACCGGCTCCATGTCGATCACGTAGCTGCGCCAGCGCTCGGGCACCTCCGGCTCTCCCCCCGGGCGCGGCACGACGCCCACCGTGACCAGGGCCCTCAGCGTGTGCGCCTCGTGCCAGGTGTCGATCTGGCCGACGAGGTCGGCGCCGATGATGAGATCAACCTCGTCGTACTCATCGAGGAGTTCGCGCACGGTGTCGATGGTGTAGGAGGGACCCTCCCGGCGGATCTCACGATCCGACACGAGGACGAGGGGCAGGTCCGCGAAGGCCGCGCGCGCCATCTCCAGGCGCGCGGCCGCCGGCAGCACCGCACCCGAGAGCCGCTTCTGATAGGGGTCCCCGGCGACGGTCACCTCAATCACGTCGAAACGCTCCGTCGCCGCGGCGGCGAGCAGTGCGGCCACGTGACCCCGATGGGGCGGGTCGAAGGTGCCCCCGAAGAGGCCCAGGCGCCGACGTGTCACGACGTCAGCCTAATGGGCGCGCCGCGTGGCCCCGGGGCGAGATTGTGATCGTGCGCCACGACCTTCTACGCTTGAGTCATGGCACCACGTACGGACTGGTCGGTGAGTTCGTGGCGCACGCGCCCAGTCGCTCAGAGTCCGGTGTGGCCCGACGACGACCACCTCGTGCGCGTAGAGCGCGAACTCGCCACCAAGCCGCCCCTGGTCTTCGCCGGGGAGGCGCGACGTCTCCAAGATCACCTCGCCCTCGTCGCCGAGGGTAAGGCGTTCCTGCTCCAGGCCGGTGACTGCGCGGAGTCCTTCGACGAGGGCTCGGCCGACTCCATTCGCGACAAGCTCAAGGTGATCTTGCAAATGGCGGTGGCCCTGACCTACGCGTCGGGGGTGCCGGTGATCAAGGTGGGGCGCATCGCGGGCCAGTTCGCCAAGCCCCGCAGCGCACCACTCGAGACCCACGACGGGATCTCCCTCGAGGCGTTTCGCGGTCACATCGTCAACGCCGAGGCCTTCACGCCCGAGGCGAGGCGCCCTGACCCCGAACGCCTGCTCACCGCGTACCACCAGAGCGTGGCCACGCTGAACTTGCTGCGCGCCTTCACCACCGGCGGTTTTGCCGCCCTCTCGCGCGTGCACGCCTGGAACCAGGAGTTCGTCGCGAACTCCCTCGAGGGCAAGCGCTACGCGATGATCGCCGACGAAATCGAGCGGGCCCTGCAGTTCATGAAAGCGTGCGGCATCGATCTGCACGACGACAACGCCCTCCAGGGCGTGGATTTCTACACCAGCCACGAGTCGCTCATCTTGCCCTACGAGCAGGCCCTGACCCGGCGCGACTCGCTCACCGGCGACTTCTACGACTGCTCGGCTCACATGCTGTGGATCGGCGATCGCACCCGTGACCTCGAGGGGGCGCACGTGGAGTTCCTGCGTGGCGTCGCCAATCCCGTCGGCGTCAAGGTGGGGCCACGGGTCACCCCCGACGAACTGCGGCGACTGGGCGAGGTGTTGAATCCCCTCAACACGCCCGGACGGCTGACCTTGATTTCGCGCATGGGCCAGGACAAGGTCGCCGAGGCGCTGCCGCCCCTGGTCGAGGCGATGCGCGACGAGGGCCGCTCCGTGGTGTGGGCCTGTGACCCGATGCACGGCAACACGTTCTTCGCCTCGGGCGGCCAGAAGACGCGCCACTTCGACGACATCATGAGCGAAGTCAGCCAGTTCTTCGCCGTGCACCAGGCTCTGGGCACGTGGCCGGGCGGCCTGCACGTGGAGTTGACCGGCGACAACGTCACCGAATGCCTCGGCGGCGGGTCACGTCTCGACGAAGAAGATCTGGAACTTAACTACACGACGATCTGCGACCCGCGCCTCAACGCCACCCAGAGCCTCGATCTCGCCTTTCACGTCGCGGAGTTCCTGCGCGACTACGCCAGCGACAGCGGCGCCACGTCGTTGTAGCGCAGCAGCCGCCGTCCCGTCCCGTCGAACTCGATCTCGCTCATCGAGCAGTGCTCGGTGCGCAGTCCCAGTCGCGCGGCCGGCTCATCGCGGGTGATCTCCTTCATCACCTGCTCGATCACTCCGCCGTGGACGACGCAGACCACGCGCTCACCCGGGTGACGCGCGACGAGCGTGGCGACCACGCGCTGGCAACGCTCGTAGAAGTCGAGCCAGCTCTCGCCGCCGGGTGAGAAGGCGACGTCGGGGTTCGTGTCCCAGTCGGGAAGTCCGTAGCGCTCGCGCATCTGGGTCCAGGTGAGCGCGTCCGCGTCGCCGGGGTGCAGCTCACACAGGTCACAGTCCGCGGTGGCCAACAGCCCCGGCAGGCCCACGGCCAGCAGGTCGGCCGTCTCGATGGACCGGCCGAGGACGGAGGTGTAGAGAGCACTGGCGTCGGCGAGTTCGCCCGTCGCGGACAAACGCGTGGCCAGCGCGCGCGCCTGCGCGCGGCCGAGCTCGGTCAGTCCCCCGTCACCGAGGGGCCCACCGACGACGCCCTCGGCGTTGCAGCGCGCCTCACCGTGGCGGATGAGAACGAGCCGCGTGCCACGCGGCGCGCGTCCGCGCGTGAAGTGACCCTCGGCGAAGCGAGTCTCGCTCACGCGAGTTCACCAACGAAGGCTTCGAGTTGGCGCAGCGTGCGGCACTCGATCACCCGATCGCAGTGGGGGGCGTACTGGTTGATAACCGAGTCGCCGCTGTTCCAGTAGCCCACGGGCTCGGGATTGAGCCAGTAGACGGCCCGCGCCCGATGGTGCAGGTCAGCCAACACCTCGGGGTGGGCCTGGTGGTAGTTATTGCGCGCGTCACCCAGAATCAGTACCGTCGAACGTCGCGTGACGTCTCTGGCGTAGCGATCGTGAAAGACGCTGAGGGCGCGCCCGTAGTCCGAGTGGCCATCGAAGGCGATCACGTCGGCCTCGGCGTTGATGCGAGCGACCGCGTCCGCCGGGTCGTCGGCGCCCTCGAAGAGCCTCGTGACCTCGTCGATGCCGTCGACGAAGACGAAGCTGCGAACCTTGGAGAACTGCGAGCTGATCGCGTGCACGAGGTGCAGGGTGAAGCGCGCGAAGGACGCCACTGAGCCTGAAATGTCGGCGATGACGATGATCTCGGGCTTGTTGGGTCGCGGTGGCTTGAAGCGCAAGTCAATCGGCACGCCCCCCGTGGACAGGCTGCGTCGCACGGTGTGGCGCAGGTCTACCGGACCGCGACGCCGGCGCCGGCGCCGGCGCGCGAGACGCACCGCGAGCTTGCGGCTCAGTGGCCGCAGAGCCCGCTCGAGTTGGGCCATCTCCTCGCGATTGGCGTGCATGACGTCGACGTCTTCGGGCAAGGGCTTGCGCACTGACTTCGCGAGCGCCTGGGAGCCTCGGTCTTCGACGAGGCGTTCGCGGATCTCGCGCTCGATCTCGGCCTTGAGCATCTCCACGCGCGCGCGCGCCTCATCGCGCGCCAGGCGTTGCGCGAGGCCGGTGCCCCCGCTGGATCCCAGGCGCGCCTCGAGGTTCTCCAGATCGAGGTTGCGCAGTGTGCGATACAGGTAGTACGTCCCGCCCACGGGCCGGCCCGGCTCCATCCCCGCGTACCGAGAGACGGCCTCGCCGGCCCCGCGCCGCAGCGACGCGACGTCTCCGTCGCGCAGCGCGCGAAAGAGCATTTCCGCGAGCTCTTCGGCCGACATCGTGCTCGACCCCGCCCCCGTGCCCCGACGCGCACCGGGCGCGTTGGCGCCGGTCGGCGCGGACGTCTCGCCCTCGTCGCCGGACTCGCCCATCAGCTCCTCGGCTCCCTCCCAGGACCGCAGAGAAAAGAACACGTCAAAGGCCGCGTTGAACACGGGCAGGTGGTCGCTGTCTTTGACGAGCGTCGCGGCGAGCGTCGCGCGCACCAGCGCGCGCGGCGTCATGTCAATGGCCTGCATCGCGCGCGCGGCGTCCATGTGCTCGGTCATCGAGACCGGTATGCCCGCCGCGCGCAACTCGGCGATGAAATCGCCCAGGAGCTTAAGCAATGCTCTTCGCGCGGCCCAGGAGCTCCTTCGTGGCGCGCTCGATGTCGGTCTGGTACTTGAGAAGAATGTGCAGGGTCGCCGCCGCGTCCTCGTCGCCAATTTCCTCGCGCCCTAACAGCACGAGAGTGCGCGCCCAGTCGAGGGTCTCAGAGACCGACGGGGCCTTCTTGAGATCGAGCGAGCGCAGTGAGCGCACGACGCGCGCGATCTGCTCGGCGAGGGCCGTCGAGATGCCCGGCACCCGCTCGAGGATGATGTCGCGCTCGCGCGCCACGTCGGGGTATCCCACGTAGAGGTAGAGACAGCGCCGCTTGAGAGCCTCAGAGAGCTCGCGGGTGTTGTTCGAGGTGAGAAAGACGAGGGGAATCTGGTGGGCGCGCACGGTGCCCAGCTCGGGGATCGAGACTTGGTACTCGCTGAGTATCTCGAGCAGCAGGGCCTCGGTCTCGAGTTCAACGCGATCGACCTCGTCGATCAAGAGAACGACGGGATCGGTCGCCGAGATCGCCTCGAGGAGGGGCCGACGCAACAAGAACTCCTCGGCGAAGATGTCCTCTTCGAGGTGGGCCCACTCTTCGCCCGTCGACTCGCCGCGCCCGGCCTGAATGCGCAGCAGTTGCTTGCGGTAGTTCCACTCGTAGAGCGCCTTGGACTCATCGAGTCCCTCGTAGCACTGCAAGCGAATGAGCCGCGCCCCAACCGCATCGGCGACCGCCTGGGCGAGGGCCGTCTTGCCCGTGCCGGCGGGGCCCTCGACGAGGACCGGCTTGGCGAGGCGGTCGGCGAGGAACGTCACCGACGCGATGGCCTCGTCGCTCAGGTAGCCCTGTGCGGCCAGGCGCGTGCGAACTTCTTCGGGCGAGGCGAAGTGAACGGGGGGCACGTGATCGAGCCCGAGCCTCTCCGCCAACTCCTCGCGCGGATCTAACGACGTCATCGAATCTGTCCCTCTCCTCGTACGACCCACTTGAGACAGGTCAGCTCGCGCAGGCCCATCGGGCCGCGCGCGTGCAACTTCTGCGTCGATATGCCCACTTCGCCACCGAGGCCCAGCTCGCCCCCGTCGATGAATCGCGTCGACGCGTTCACCAACACGGCCGCGGCGTCGACACGACGCACCCACGCGTCGGCGTTCGCCTGATCACTCGTGACGATCGCCTCGCTGTGACCCGTGCCGTAGCGAGCGACGTGCTCGATGGCCTCGTCGAGGGAGGACACGACCTTGGACGCGAGGATCAGGTCGAGGAACTCGCGCGCGAAGTCCTCGTCACTCGCGGGGGTGGCGTCGACGAATTCAAGCGTGGCGGCGTCACCACGTAGCTCGACCTCGGGAATGCGTTCGACGAGGGCGGGCAAAAACGTCGCGGCGATCGCTTCGTGCACCAAGACCGTCTCGGCGGCGTTGCACACGCCCGGACGCGAGGTCTTCGCGTTGGCCACGATGGCGAGCGCCATCTCGAGGTCGGCCGACGCGTCGACGTAGACGTGGCAGTTGCCGTCGCCGTCGAGGACGTAGGGCACGCGTGCGTGCTCGCGCATCGCCGCGATGAGGCTCGGCCCGCCACGGGGAATCAAGCAGTCGAGCACGTCGTCGAGTTGCATGAACGCCACCGCCGCCTCGTGCGAGGGATCCGCGACGAGCGCGACGGCGTCGGCGGGTAGCTGTGCGGCCACGAGCGCCTCGCGCCAGAGTTCGACGATGAACTCGTTGGTGGCCTGCGCCGACGCCGACCCGCGCAGGTAGGCGGCGTTTCCGCTGCGCACGCACAAGCCCGCCACGTCGCTCGTGACGTTCGGGCGATTCTCGTACACGACGCCGATGACTCCGAGCGGCACGCGCACCCGCGCGACGTCGAGTCCATTGGGCCTCACCTGGTGGTCAACGACCTCAAAGAGCGGATCGGGCGCCGCGGCGACGTCACGCAGGGCGCTCGCCATCGACGCGACGCGCGCGTCGCTCAACAGGAGCCGATCGCGTCCGGCGCCCGCGTCGTCATAGCGTGCGAGATCGAGCGCGTTGACCGCGAGCAGGTCGTCGCGTCTCGCCTCGAGGGCGTTCGCCACCGCTTCGAGGACGCCGCGACGCGCCTGGTCGCTGGCGGTGGCGAGCACGCTGGCGGCGGCGCGTACCCGCCGACCCTGCTCGCGCAGCTGCTCCGTAGTCATGACGCCAGCGTAATGGAGGCTAGGAATGGCGAAGGAGGACGAGATCGTCGCGGTGAATCACCACGTCGTCGCCATCGTCGAAGGCCTCGGCGCTGACGCGCACGAGACCCTTGGCCACCACTTGATTCTCGGGCCCGAGGACGTCCACCGCGTCGCCGTCGACGAAGTGACCGGCGTGAGAGACCACCCCCACGCGCAGCAGGCTGCGCCCGTGATGTTCGAGGGCCTGCATGGCGCCCTGGTTGATCGTCAGGGTCCCTGTACTCGCGACCGCGAAGGCAATCCAGGCCTTTCTCGCGCTGAGCTTGCCCGGTCGCGGGCGAAAGGTCGTTCCGAATCCCGGTGTCTCTCTCAACGAGGCGACGAGCGGCGTCGTGGCCCTCGCCGGGGCGATGACCGTCGTCACGCCCGACCACGTCGCCATGTGAGCGGCGGCGAGCTTTGAGGCCATGCCGCCACTGCCCACGCCCGAGCTCGAGGAGCCGGCCAGCGAGAGCAACGTCGCGTCAAAGGCCCGCACCTCGTCGATGAGCGTCGCCTGGGGGTCCAGGCGCGGGTCAGCGGTGAGAAGCCCCTCGGTGTCGGTGAGTAGCACCAGGTGCGACGCACCCACGAGGTTCGCCACCAGCGCGGCGATGCGGTCGTTGTCGCCAAAGCGGATCTCGGCGTCGGCCACCGCGTCGTTCTCGTTGACAATCGGCACGACGCCCAAGGTCTTGAGAGTGGCGAGGGTGGAACGCGCGTGCAGGTACTGACCCCGGTGCGAGAAGTCCAGTGGCGCGAGGAGTACCTGCCCGACGGGCACGCCCGCGCGGGCGAACGCCTCGCGCCAGGCCGCCATTAAGAGCGGCTGGCCCACCGCGGACACCGCCTGGAGGCTCACCGCGTCGCGTGGTCGCGGTTGGCCCCGGCCCACCTCGGCCCACCCCGCGGTGATCGCGCCCGAGGTGACGACCACCACCTCCCATCCGTCGTTCATCGCCTCGACGACGTCGGCCGCAATCGAGGCCAGGACATCGTGATCGACCCCGCCCGAGGCGTTGGTCACCGACGACGTGCCGACCTTGACGACGACGCTACGCGTCGTCATCGTCGTCTCCGAAGTCCAGGCGGCCGTGGCGGGCCAGTCGTTCACGACGCGTCGCGCGGTGGTGATCGCCCCGGTCGAGACCGGCGCCCACGTCGTCGCGCCACCACTCGAACGTGAGGTCCCCCACGTGCACCAGCTCGCCGTCGCGCACGCCGGCGCGCGTGAGGAGACGGTCCACGCCCAGGGCCTTGAGGCGGCTGACCACCTCGGCCAGGGCCTCGTCGTCGGTGAGGTCCTGAAAGCGCACCGCACGCAGGGCGGGTCGACCGCGTACGTGCCAGCCGTCGGCGGCGCGCTCGACGCG
>JAJYAC010000059.1 GCA_021779735.1 Actinomycetes bacterium | reverse complement strand
GCCGACGTTGGGATCGATCATGGGGCGTCCGCAGGCAACGTGACAGAGCTGGTGGGAGATGCCCGCGGTCCAGGAGATGGGGTCGCTGTTGGTGAAGCCCGCGACGTACATCACGTTGCCCACGAGTACCGCGATGATGATGGCCACGACCGGGATCGCCCAGGCCGGGAGTCTCTGGAGCAGGGTTGTTGCGCGGGCCCCGAGAGAAGTCACCCACCCAGGCTACAAGAGCGACTATCGGCCCTTGGAATTGGGCGCGATCTCGCGGTGGCGGTAGTACATGGTTTCGCCCAGGAGCAGGAGAGATTCAGCGAAGAAGGGATCGCGGAAACTTCCGAAGATGTCCCAGCGGCGAATGAAGCGGTTGCGGTCGTCCAGGGGATCGAGCGTGCCGCGCGAGCTCGACACGTGGTGGTAGAGCCTGACGTCGGGGGTGTAGACGACGTAGCGACTCTCTTCTTGGGAGCGTAGGCAGATGTCCACGTCGTTCATGACCACCTTGAGCTGTTCGTCCATGCCCCCGAGCTCGTTCCAGATCTCTCGGCGCACCATCTGCACCGCTCCGGTCACCGCGGCGACGTCGCGAGTGGCGGCGGCGAACTGGTCGGCGTGGGGGTAGTTCGAATCCGTACGTAGGTGCTGGGGGTAGGGAGCGATCACGATCGATTCGTGCTCACGAGTGCCGTCGCGATCCAAAAGGCACGCGCCGACGAAGCTGACGTCGGGCAGGCACGCGAGGGCGACCATCTGCTCGAGCCAGTCCGGGGTGATGACGATCGTGTCGTTGTTGAGCGTGAGCACGTAGTCGGCTTGAGAGTGCGCGACGCCGCGATTGACGATCGCCGCGTAGTTGAACGGGCCGGGGCAGCGCACGACCCGATACGACGTCGATTCGAAGAACGCGAGCGTGTCGGCTTCAATGGAGTCGTTGTCGAGCAAAATGACGTCGTAGTTCGGGTACGTGGTGAGCGACTCAATGGCGCTCAGGCACTGGCGCACGAGGTCGAGTCGATCACGCGTGGGGATGATGATGTCGATGCGCGGCTTCGGCGACGGTACGGGTGGGCGCCACCGCACCACGCCAGGCGTCTCGCGCGCGACGACGTCCTCGCCCCAACCCCGGCGCGCGAGCGCCGCGCGTACGACGTAGAGAGTGTCGACGTCGAGGTGCTCGGAAGTGAACGTCGCCGCTGGGCGCCCACCGGGCAGAACCAGCGCGACGTGGCGAAATCGCGCGCCCGCCTCGTGGAGGCGCAAGTAGGCGTCGTGTTCGAAGGCCCAGCCCGCGTCCGGGGAGAATCCGCCGAGGCGACGCAGGCTGTCAGCGCGGATCAGAGCGGGGCGACCGACAACGTTGTAACTGAGCAGCGTGTGGGCTCCGACTGCGGGGCTCTTGAGGATCGGGGCTTCGGGGAGCGCCCCCGCCTCATCGGCGAACACCACGTCGTCGTCAGCCTGAGCGCGCGATCGCAAGACGGAGAGCACCGCCGCACGCTCGATATTGCTCACCGCCACGTCGAGAACGCAGAGCCACGTGGCGGTGCTGGAGGCCACACTCGCGTTGATGGCTTCAATCTTGGGGGCGTGCGACGTCTCGTCAACCACGATGACGAGGACGTCGTCAAAGGACTCGTCGCCGCGTAGGTCGAGGCCGAGTGCGGCGAGGGATTGGGGAAGGTAGTTACGAGGAAAGGCCCGACGTTCGTCAACGGCGAGGACCGCCGTGACTTCTTCGGGTACCACCACCTTCTCGCGCCCCGTGAGGGCGCGCACGACGCGTAGGAGGGGTCGCCCCACGACCCGCGCGGCGCGGTAGCGGCGGGTGTTGACCCCCAGCATGCGACCCAGCGCGCGGCGCCACCACACGCCTTGAACCATGTGAATCGACGCGTGAAAAGCCCCCCAGCGTCGCTGCAACTCGCGGTCGGTGAGTTGGTGGGTGTCGGTGGGGTCGAACTGGCGAAGGCGTGGCACGGGTGGATCTTTCTGACGGGTCCCCGCCACGACCCGGCGCGGAACGCCTCAACTGTACCGAGGTCGCCGCGTCCCCTCGGGCCGCGCGAGACGGCGCCGTCACGGTGAGATACAGTGGCCCGTTTACCCACAGTGAGGTGATAGAGCAAGGGGGGCCATGTCAGGCGACCTGAAGGCCAAGAGGGAACAACACGAGCACGCGTTGCGTGGGGGGGCTCTCGGTCTCTTCGACTCGGTCGTGATGGCAGTGGCGGGTGTCGCACCCGGGTACTCCATCGCCGCCTCGACTGCAGTGCTCGTGGCGGTCGTGGGACTGGGCGGCGCCGCGTCGCTGCTCTACTGCGGCGTGGCGATGTTCGGCATCGTCTTCGCGTTCAACTTCCTCGGGCGCGTCGAGACCAACGCCGGCGCGAGTTACTCGTGGGTGCGCCGCGCACTCCATCCGGCCCTGGGCTACTTAAGTGGCTGGGCCGTCGTCGTGTCCGCGCTCATCTTCATGGTCGCCGCCACCGTCCCGGTGGGCGCCAACCTGCTCGGACTGTTCTCGACGTCGGCGGCGAACAACGTCGGTGAGGTCACGATCATCGGAGCGATCTTCTTTCTTCTCATGGTCGGAGCGGTCGCGGCGGGTGTCACGATCACGGTCACGGTCCAAATCATCATGTCCACCATCGAGATCGCCATCTTGCTCGTCTTCGCGGTTCTCGCCCTCGTCAACGGTCACCACGTCGTGGCCTTCTCGTGGCACTGGTTTTCGCCCTCGATCTTCCACGGGTCGACCGGCTTCTTCGGCGGCGCTCTGATCGCGGCGTTCTACTACTGGGGCTGGGACGTGACCGCCAATCTCAATGAGGAGACGAAGGGCTCGAGGAAGACACCGGGCATTGGTGGAATCGTCGGCATCGTCTTCGTCTTCTTGCTCTTCGAAGTCTTCACGGTCGCGACGAATCTGGTGCTGACGTCCTCTCAGATTTCCAACAACGCCGCGGACGTGCTCGCCGTGCTGGGTCAGGCCGTCTGGCACGGCACGGGCGGCAAGATCATCGTCATCGCCGTCGTGCTCTCAACGGTCGCCACGCTCGAGACCACCTTGATCCAGGTGACGCGCACGCTCTTTTCCATGGGACGCGACCACACGCTGCCCAAGGCTCTCGGCACCGTGCACTCGCACCGCAAGACTCCCCTCGTGGCGACCGGCGTCGTGACGATCGTCTCGCTGGGCCTCTTCATCGGCAGTCAGTACGTGGGGTCGATCCGCACGATCCTCGGCGACGCGATCAGCGCGATCGGCCTGCAGATCGCGATCTACTACTCCCTCGCGGGACTGGCGGTGGTCATGTTGTATCGCCGCCAGCTCCTCAAGTCGGCGTCGAACTTTCTCTTCATGGGGCTCTGGCCGCTTGTCGGGGCGATCTTCATGATCCTCATGTTCATTAAGACCATTCCCACTCTGAACGCGACGACACTGTGGGTTGGTCTCGGCGCCATGGCACTCGGGCTCATCCCCATGACCTACTACTGGGTCAAGGGCAATCCGTACTTCACCATTCCCGACAAGGAGGACCGTCACGCGGTGATGGAGGAGATGGAAGAGCTGGAGATGAACCTCTAGTCTCCGAGGCGCTTGCGCATCTGCGTCGCCTTGACCTCGTAGCCACTCGTTTCGTAGAGCGAGTGCGCCACGCGGTTGACCCCAAAGACGTTGAGGCCCAGGAAGGTCGCCCCCGCGCGAGCGGCCTCGGCCTCGGCCGCGGCGAGCAGCGCTCGCCCGTAGCCGCGCCCGCGTGCGCTTTCTTCGACCTCGATGTCGTACAGCCACGCTTCGCCCGTCTGAGCGATGCGCGGCGCGAGGCAGAGCCAGACGTGGCCCACGAACCGGTCCTCGTCGAAGGCGCTCAGTAGGGCCATCCCGTCGGTGCGTTCTGCCTGGGGCAAGAGGCGGGCCATCTCCTCGCGCGCGAGTCGCTGCGCGTCAGCGGCGTCCCAGTTACCTGCCGCCACCTGATCGAGCGCGAAGTCGTGGGCCATGCGCGCGATCAGATTCGTCGCGTCCTCACTCGACATCGCCCGCAGCTGGATTTCTCCCACGAGAGGAGAACCTAGTGGATGTCGCGCTCCGCGTGCCTCAAGATTTCGCGCATTGTTCACCCCTCGTTCACCTTGGGACAAGGAAGCCGTCACCCGCCGGTGGAACACTCGATTTCGGGCACGGAGAGGACGTCACGATGACCAGCAGCGACTTGGATCGGTTCGTCGACAACGAGGAGATTCCCCAGACGGGTCTCGCGGCCCCGTCACGCACGGTGAGCGAGTTGCTCGACGAGGCGCCGCGCAGCAGATTTCACCGCCGTGCGGTCGTCATTTCCGGCATGGGCTTCTTTACCGACGCCTACGACCTCTTCGTGATCGGCACCGTGGCCGCGATTTTGAAGGCGCAGTGGACGCTCTCGACGTCCCAGACGAGTTGGGTGACGGGTGGGGCCATTCTCGGCGCGTTCGTCGGGGCCTTCGTCTTCGGACGACTCGCTGATGTGCTGGGCCGCAAGACCGTCTACACCACGGTGGCGGCGATCATGATCGCGGGAGCGCTGCTCTCGGCGTTCGCGCCCAATTTCCTCACGCTGGTCTTCGCGCGATTCTTCCTGGGGCTGGGCATCGGTGGTGACTACCCGGTGTCGGCGGTCCTGATGAGCGAGTACGCCAATCGCGCCGACCGCGGTCGCCTCGTCGGCCTCGTTTTTTCGATGCAAGCGCTTGGACTCATCGTGGGGCCCCTCGTGGGGCTTTCCCTGCTCTCGGCGGGCGTCTCGGACTCTCTCACCTGGCGCGTCATGCTCGGACTCGGCGCGGTGCCCGCAGCGGCAGTTATCTACCTGCGAGCCAAGATGCCCGAGTCGCCTCGCTTTCGCGCGTCGGTCAAGGGCGAGCACGAGCGTGCGGCCAAGGAGCTGCACCACTTTGCCGGTGGAGCCATCGCCCACGCCGAGGCGAGTGCGACGACCCGCGAGCACTTGAGCCTGCGCGCCTTCGTGACGAACCCGCGCATGCTCTCACTCGTCGTGGGCACGGCGGGCGCGTGGTTCCTCTTTGACTACGCGTACTACGGCAACACGATTTCGCTGCCGAGCATCTTGCTCGAGGTCTCGCCGAACGCCTCTCTCATTGGCAAGTTGTGGCTGACCCTCGCGATCTTCGTCGTCTTCGCCCTGCCGGGATACGCCCTCGCGGTCTGGCGCATCGACCGCATCGGGCACCGCAAGCTTCAACTCATCGGCTTTGGCGTGATGGCGGCGTGCTTTGGTTTGTTGGGTGTCATTCCGGCCCTCACGAGCTCCGTGGTGCCCTTCGTCGCCATCTTTGGCTTTAGCTACCTCTTCACCGAGTTCGGTCCGAACACGACCACCTTCGTGCTTCCCTCGGAGGTCTTCCCGGCGGAGATGCGCGCGACCGGACACGGCATCGCGGCGGGCATCGGCAAGTTCGGCGCTTTCGTCGGCGTCTTTCTCGTGCCCCAGTTACAGATCCACATTGGACTACGCGGGATGCTCGTCGTGGCGGCGTTCTCGGCGATCGCGGGTTTGCTCGTCACGTTGATCCTGCCCGAACCCTCCCAGCGCTCGCTCGAGGAGGTTTCGGGGGAGAATCACCCGAACTTCACCGCCCCCAAGAAAGTGGTCGCACCCTCGCCGTGAGTGGCCGGGCGTCGCCCTCGCTAAGGTCGTCGAGGACCCGCGAAGGAGACGAGCATGACGAGCGATATCCGCGCCTACACGACCGAGATTTCCGGCCTCGGGGGCGACCCCATCGAGGTTTACGTGGCGCTGCCTGAGGCGCCGACGCCCCATGGCTCCGTGGTGGTGATCCACCACCTGCCGGGGTTTGACGAGCAGACCAAGGAAATCGTGCGCAAGTTCGCCGCCCACGGCTACGGCGCGGCGATGCCCAACCTCTACAGCCGCGAGGCGCCCGGGGCGAGCGCCGACGACGCAGCCGCGATCGCCCGCTCCCAAGGGGGCGTGCCCGACGCGCGCCTCGTCGGCGACGTCGAGGCCGTGGCCGGCTTTCTGCGTGCCCAGAGTGGCGCGAACGCCAAGGTCGGGGTGATTGGCTACTGCTCGGGTGGACGCCAGAGCGTGCTCGCCGCCTGTTCGCTCACTCTCGACGCGGCCGTCGACTGCTACGGCGCCTTCGTCGTCGCCGACCCGCCCCGTGACCACCCACTCTCGAGCGTGTCGTCGCTCGCGCCGCTGCTCAGTGAACTTTCCTGCCCCCTGCTGGGGCTCTTCGGCGCCGAGGACCAGTACCCCTCGCCCGAGCAGACCGAGACCCTGCGCTCGATCTTGACCGAGCACGCCAAGACCTTCGAGTTTCACACCTTCGAGGGTGCGGGCCACGCGTTCTTCGCCGTGGAGCGCCCCTCGTACCGACCCGAGGCGGCGGTCGCGGGCTGGAATCTCATCTGGGACTTCTTCGCTCGCCACCTCGCCTAGGAGATCACATGTGCACCTACAACACTCAGACCATCGACGTCTCCGCGAGCGCCAAGGGAGCGACCGGGTGGTTTCGTGCGACGAGGGCGAGCGTCTACTTCGATCACCCCGTCCACTTCCCGGCGGGTCACGCCCTCATGATTGACGTGCTCAACACCGAGCGAGGTGCGAGCGCGCGCGTGGGGCTCGAACTCGACGCCGCCTCCGCGCGCTCACTCGCCGAGGCAATTTTGGCCACCCTGGACTCGGTGCCCACCGACCTGCTCGAGTCCTAGCTCGAGGCGACCTCGCGCCACAGGTCGATGTCGCCCTCGACGGCGTAGCGGTCGATCTCGGCGAGTTCGTCGCTCGAGAACTCGAGGTGATCAAG